>NZ_JBHXAS010000113.1:0-14701 GCF_042727425.1 Peribacillus sp. NPDC060253 | reverse complement strand
TAAAACTGCATGTAATTTTTCGTCTATCGTATATTTAGTCAAAAAAACTGCACCTCCAATTGTTAGATGTTGTCTAACAATTGGGGTGCAGTTCAGTTTCTCCGGCCCTTTTTGTGCATTTTTTTAGGCGAATGAATATCTTTAAATTCTTGCAAGGTAGATTGTTCCACTTATTAACGATTCTCTCCAATTACCACTTTTACTTTTGGGATTATATGTGCTAAAAGAATGGTTTTTCTTGTAAAAGAAGGAATTTGCATTTTGTTAAAGAAAATATATTTACATGATCTTGTTTATTGACAAGGAATGGGGGGTAAATAAAAGTAACGAACTAATAAAAATAATATGAGGGCCGAATTGAGAGTTAAATGAGAATGGTAGCTAGGTATTTTCAATTAGAAAAAGTGGTTTTAATGTATTACATAAAAAAATGAAATAGCTATAGTACAGGCTAAACAAGAAGTTTTAAAGGATTTTTTCAAATTTCAAAAAGGGTATTCATTTTAAATAAATTAGTGTATAATAAGGAATATGAAATACTTAATTAAAATTATTTCAAATTAGAGTGGTACTTATGAATACTAATAGTAGATTTCCCCTCATAGATCACCGATTCTATATTTAGGGAGTGTGAGTAAACATGGTAACATTATATACATCACCTAGTTGTACTTCATGCAGAAAAGCAAAAGCATGGTTAGAGGAACATGAGATTGGATATAAAGAAAGAAATATTTTTTCAGAACCGTTAACAATTGATGAGATTAAAGAAATTCTTCGAATGACAGAAGATGGCACCGATGAAATCATTTCAACACGGTCAAAAACTTTCCAAAAGTTAAACGTAAATTTAGAGAGCCTGCCTCTTCAAGAATTATATAAATTGATCAAGGAAAATCCAGGTCTGTTGAGACGTCCAATTATCCTTGACGAGAAACGGCTTCAAGTGGGTTATAACGAAGATGAGATAAGACGCTTTTTACCACGTAAAGTTCGTACTTTCCAGTTACGAGAAGCACAACGTATGGTCAACTAATAAGGTCTTTCAAGCTCTGCCAGGAATTGTGCAGAGCTTTTTCTTTATACATAACCGCTTTTTCGCCTGATGGAAACTTTAAAATCCGGACCATGTCCGATTTCATAGGCAACAGCTGATGTGTGGGATTTCCGGGAATATCCTATAGTCAGCATCATTAAAAGATAAAAGAAGAATGTAATACATCATGCTGTGTATATAATAAGGCATAAACGGTAGTTCGATTAATGTAAAGAAAGCACTGTGATAGTTGCATGCGGATGAATTTTTTTATAGAATGAATGGAATATTAGGCAAACAATTGTTTTTTAGATAAGTAACGTTTTTTATTTCCCTTCTTCAAGGTTTTGTCATAAAATGATGTAAAATAGTCTGTTTTAATGACTAACATGATTTACAGTATTCACTTACGGGTAAAGAGCTTTTAAGAGCAATTTTCGCTTGGGGGTTATTATCCCTTCAAAATGAGAAAGGAAGGGAGAGGGGAATCATGGAAATCGAACGCATTAATGACGATACAGTTAAATTTTATATTTCCTATATAGATATTGAGGAAAGAGGCTTCGATCGCGAAGAGATTTGGTACAGTCGTGAGAGAAGTGAGGAACTTTTTTGGGAAATGATGGATGAAGTGCACCAAGAAGAAGAATTCATGATTGAAGGACCTTTATGGATTCAGGTTCAAGCTCTTGAAAAAGGCTTGGAAGTTTTGGTCACAAAAGCTCAGCTTGCCAAAGATGGTCAGAAACTCGAGCTGCCTCTTTCGGATGATAAGTTAAAGGATTTGAATGTATCAGATAAGATGGATACTCTTCTTGATCAACATTTTCATGGTAAGGATGAAGAAAGCGGTATGACATTCGAAGATGGTATGATTGAGTTCATTACGAGTTTCGAGGATTTTGAAGATGTCATTTCATTAAGCAAGCGTCATGGCTTGGATGACTGGACGACAAAGCTTTATGTTTATCAAAATAAGTATTATCTTTATATCGAATTTTCCGAAGCGGAAATTGACGAGGAAGAAATCGATAATGTTCTAAGTCTTTTATTGGAATATAGTCAGGAGTCACCGATAACGGTGCACATGCTTGAAGAGTACGGAAAAATAGTTATAGAAAATGATGTATTCGCGACGGTCGATAAATATTTCGCTTAACTGTTGGGGCCGATTTCAGTAGAAATCGGCCTTTTCGTCCTAGAATGAATATGTTTACCTTAGGCAGGGAGTTTTTTTCCTGTCTCCCTGTGTTGTAAATTGGAGGTAGTCTAGGTGAAGAATATAGTTGGCATCAGTCTGCTTATTCTCTTGTTGGTCAGTCCTTGGTATTTTATTACAAATGAAGTCAATGGCGGGCTAATGTTTTATTCCAGCCTTATATTGACCCTTTTCTTGGCGATAACTGGGTTTGTGATTTTCCTGGAAAATCGAGATCCCATCCAAACCATAACGTGGCTTGTTGTTTTTTGTGCTTTCCCTTTCATCGGTTTCATATTTTACTTTTTGTTTGGCCGCAATTTCCGGAAAGAAAGGATATTTCGCAAGAAGTACTTTTTGGATAAGCAAAGATTCGTGAAAATGAGCGGCGAAGCGGAACATAATGATCGGATGAAGGAGATGGACGAGAACTCACAGCAGCTATTCTCTCTTGCAAACAGGCTAGGGAATAGTCCAATTTCATTTACAACCGAAACCCGAATTTTGAAAAATGGTAACGAGACATTTGTCAATATCATCGAAGAAATAAAAAAAGCCAAACATCATATCCATTTAGAGTACTATATCGTTAGGGATGACCGGATCGGCGGTGTGTTAAAGGATGTCCTGATACAAAAAGCAAGAGAAGGGGTAGAAATCCGTTTTCTCTATGATGCGGTTGGTTCATGGAAGTTGGCCCGCACCTATATCCATGAACTGAAGAATGCTGGGGTTGAAATGGTCGTCTTTGGTCCGTTGCATCTCCCGTTAATAAATAATAAATTCAACTTTCGTAACCATCGGAAAATAATTGTGATAGACGGCTCTATCGGTTTCATGGGAGGCCTCAATATTGGAGATGAATACTTGGGACATGATCCGAAATTCGGTTCTTGGCGTGATACACACCTTATCGTAAAAGGGGAAGCAGTCAGGACTTTACAGCTCATATTTTTGCAGGATTGGTATTATAGCACCAATCATAGCTTTTTAACGGATGAGTATCTCTTGACTGGCAGCCAGCTTCATCATGAGCATGGCGGAGTTCAATTGATTGGTGGCGGCCCGGATAGTGAGTGGACGATCATTAAGAACATTTTTTTTAAGATGATTACTTCAGCTGAAAAGTCTGTCTGGATTGCCTCTCCCTACTTCGTTCCTGATGACGATATCTTTCAGGCATTGAAGGTGGCGGCTTTAAGTGGTTTGGATGTCAGACTGCTCGTTCCCAAGAACCCCGATAAGCGTATTGTATTCCATGCTTCGAGAACCTATTTTCCTGAAATGCTCGCTTCAGGAGTTCGTATTTTCCAATATAATGAAGGCTTCATGCATAGCAAGATCATCATCGTTGATGACCAACTGGCTTCAATTGGGACAACCAATATGGATATGAGAAGCTTTCATTTGAATTTCGAAGTCAATGCCTTTCTCTACCGGACGGAAAGTACCCAACAGCTGGTGAATGATTTTTTGGAAGATATAAAGGTATCCCAAGAAGTGGAGATTGATGCATTTTCCAAGCGTAATATCGGTTTGAAAGTACTGGAATCCACTTGCCGATTACTTTCACCCCTTCTTTAATTGTACAAACTCTACTATTTGCCGATAAGGCATTTTTTTTTGCGAATTAAAAGGGATTCATAGCGGTACAAACGAATGTATTGGTTGAGGAGGAGATGTATGCTAACTGCGATAAAGAAAGATGGGACTTGGATTACCCTACCTGAAAAGATGCCGGCAAACGTGCTTGCAAAATGGAGAAAGTCAGAGAATTATTACTGCCCTTGTTGCAAGACGGAAATGTCCATCAAAGCTGGGAATGTCAGAATCCCGCATTTTGCCCATAAAAGTAATTCTTCGTGCCGTGCTTCTTCAGAACCGGAATCCGCTTATCATTTAATGGGAAAAAGAAAATTGTATCAGTGGTTTTTATCACACGATTGTCAAGTCGATCTAGAGGCTTACCTGCCCCAAATAAAGAAAAGGGCAGATATCTTAGTTACGATAGGAGGATATCGCTTTGCGGTAGAATTTCAATGCTCAGTTATCCCGGAGAATGAATTCATTGAACGGACAAGAGCCTATCAAAGCGTAGGCATCAAGCCGATTTGGATCCTTGCTGCCAAAAGCTTAAAAAGGAAAAGTATGCATGAATTCCGATTATCCGGCTTTCAATGGCTCTTTGTCACCGGCAGTTGCCATCATCCGTTTCTATGGATGTATTGTCCGGAAACTGATCGATTATCCGTTTTGAAGAACCTCACACCTTTTTCCCCTAGAGTCGTCTTTGCCGAATTGACAACCGCTTCTTTAACAATCCTCAACCCTAGCCGATTAACCCCCAAAAAAAGCTCCTGTTTCCCTTTTTTGCCTTTTTGGAGATATAAACGAAAGGTCTGGTGCCTCCACCGTGTGAAAGCTGCACGTAGAAGCGACCCTTTTTTAAAAGGGCTTTATTTACATCATATTACACCTCCGACAATACCCATCGAAATAGGGGTACCAGTCAGAGGGATGCTTTTAATCGAGACTCCCACGATAGAATGGCAAGCGTGGATTTACATGGATGTGTTTCAAGAGAAAAAACCTGGGGAAAAGATTTCTATGGATGATATAATCCGTTTTTTTAAGAAGCGGACAAAAAATGGGGAAATAAAGCTTAGGTCGTTGCCTTTGCTTCATGAAAAGCCGATGGTGTATCCTGTAGGGCAATATATCCAGCTTTTAGAGGATATGGGCTGCATATCAAAGGCGGAGGAGGAGGTATTTAAAGTTGAAAAACGTTTATCTCTACCCTCCAACAGTGATGAAGGACAAATGATGGAAAGAATTTTCTATAATGAGCATAAGACAACGATAGAAAAGGGGAACATCCAGTATAATCAGGATTAACATCTCAGGTTCATCTTGAATTCAGATGAATTGGCAGGATTATTTTTGTCAATGGAGAAATAGTAATAAGAACGAGGATTTACAAACTAAGAAAGCATGAACGCCGTATGAAGATTGCAGCATTCAATCCGGTTTAACGATGAGTAGCTGACTGGCGAGTTTTCTATGGAATGGAGAGGAATATTTTATGGCACAGGAAACAAAAGTGAATACTTTACCCTCAAGAAGTGAAATAGCTGCTGAAGATACTTGGAGACTGGAAGATATCTTCGCGACAGAAGAAGATTGGGAAGCTGCCTTTAAAGCAGTAAAAGAAGATCTCAAGAAAGCGGAGGCACATAAAGGGACGTTGGGTGAAAGCGCAGAAAAGTTATTTGCGGCCCTCCAACTACAAGATGAAGTATTTGAGAATCTAGGGAAAGTTTATTCTTATTCACATATGCGCAATGACCAAGATACAACCAATCCTTTTTATCAAGGGATGGAAGATCGGGCGAAAGCTTTATACGCCCAGGCAGCAGCGGCGTTTTCTTATATGGTTCCGGAACTGTTGAGTATTGATGAAAGCAAAGTTGAAGGGTTTTTGGAAGAAAAAGAAGAATTGAGTTTATATAAACATTCATTAGAGGAGATCAGTCTTCAGAGGCCTCATATCTTATCTGCTGAGCAGGAAGAATTATTGGCACAAGCATCAGAAGTGCTCGATGCATCAGGCAATACGTTCGGAATGCTAAACAATGCCGATTTGAAATTCCCGACCATCAAGGATGAAGAGGGAAATGAAGTGGAAATAACTCATGGAAGGTATATCCGTTTTCTTGAAAGTGAAGATCGCCGTGTACGTGAGGACGCTTTTAAAGGGGTATACAGCAAGTATGGAGAGTTCCGCAATACATTTGCTTCCACCCTATCAGGTGAGGTGAAGAATCATAATTTCAATGCGACAGTTCGTAAATATGATTCAGCACGCCAAGCTGCTTTAAGTAACAATAACATTCCTGAGAGCGTATACGATAATCTCGTTAAAACGGTTAATGACAATTTGCCGTTACTGCACCGTTATCTTGAATTACGTAAGAAAGTACTCGAATTAGATGAACTTCATATGTATGATTTATTCACCCCGCTTGTGAAGGAAGTGAAGATGGAAGTAACATATGAAGAGGCGAAGGATTATGTCCTTAAGGGTCTTGCTCCGCTCGGGGAGGACTATTTGAATGTTTTAAAAGAAGGATTTGAAAATCGTTGGGTCGATGTACATG
This sequence comes from Peribacillus sp. NPDC060253, assembly GCF_042727425.1. Classification (NCBI taxonomy): domain Bacteria; kingdom Bacillati; phylum Bacillota; class Bacilli; order Caryophanales; family Bacillaceae; genus Peribacillus; species Peribacillus sp. NPDC060253. The sequence goes on along the minus strand of NZ_JBHXAS010000113.1, from coordinate 8,310 downwards.
AAAACAAAGGGAAACGAAGCGGTGCCTATTCTTCCGGTACATACGGGACGAATCCTTATATTTTAATGAACTGGCAGAATAACGTCAATAACTTATTCACGCTAGTGCATGAATTTGGGCATTCGGTCCATAGCTACTATACGCGTAAATATCAGCCATACCCATATGGGAATTACTCGATATTTGTAGCGGAAGTTGCATCGACCTGTAATGAAAACTTATTGAATGATTATTTATTAAATACGATTGAAGATGAAAAGAAACGGATCTATTTATTAAATCATTATTTAGAAGGTTTCCGTGGAACATTGTTCCGCCAAACGATGTTTGCGGAATTTGAGCATACCATTCATTTAAAAGCTCAAAGTGGGGAAGCATTGACAGCTGATATGCTGACGAAGGAATATTATGAGCTGAATAAAAAATACTTTGGCGGAAGTGTGACCATTGATGAGGAAATCGGATTGGAATGGGCTCGTATTCCACATTTCTACTATAATTACTACGTTTATCAATATGCGACTGGAATCAGTGCAGCTACAGCATTAAGCAAGCAAATCCTTGAAGAAGGAGAGCCTGCTGTCAAAAGGTATCTGGAGTTCTTGAAATCAGGAAGTTCCGATTATCCGATTGAAGTACTCAAAAGGGCAGGCGTCGATATGACAAAAGCAGAGCCTGTACAAGAAGCAATGAATGTATTCGAGGAAAAATTAAATGAGTTGGAAGAACTTTTGAATAAATAGGATGTGAAAGAGACCCGAAAAGCTTCGGGTCCTTTTTTGGGAGGTCCACTATAATCCTTTAAAGCGATTTCTTTGATTTAAACTGTTAAGAATAATGAAGAAAACGAAAAATAAAATAGGGGAGGTAAAGTACAGGGGAATGAGTTGCATGATTCCGAGTAGCTGGACGAATAGCGACCCTAACAAGAGTATGAGTAAAATAATGGCTTTCAATTTGGTCACCTCCAACCTGTTAAGTGATAATAGATAAAAGCTTCTTTATTAGATTTTATGTGCTAGAATAAGCAGTATTCTAAGAATATGACAATAATGTGAAATGAAGCACAAAGTTCTTGCAATTAATGTGTGTAATCTGCTATAGTACAGATATAGAAGTTATCACATCCCAAACATATACCCCTTTGTTTGATCGTCGTGAAATTTCTCCCATCCCCTTTGTTCGTATAAATTGATAAAAACCTCAGCAAATTTCGCGATTTGCCGGGGTTTTTTCTTTGGATGATAGGCAAACGGTATAAAATGAGGCTGAATGCAGCAAAAGATGAAAAAATATTTAGATGATCCATTGAATAGAATTGTGAAGATTTTCACAAATTAACGTATCCATTTTTTACCGAAAATCATCTGGATCCAAATCGAAAAGAAATCGGGTTTGCTAGTGTTGCCAAGATAAATGCAAGATGAAAAAATTATTTTGTGAACAATTTGTGAAAAGTTGCACATATAGTTGAAACATAAAATGGTTACTGTTATATTATTAATTGTGAAGTTAATCACAAACAAACTTATACCCCTTTGTTTGATCGTGAAAAGTTTCTCCCATCCCCTTATTTCATATAAAAAACCATGCAATCGTTTGATTTGCATGGTTTTCCCTTTTAATATAAAAGAAGTTTAAATAAAAAAGACTGTAGGTAAAAGAGGTTTTATCTAAATTTATAACAAAGTTGATTGGAATTGGTGTGCGTGTCTCCTGAGGGAAAAGCCTGTCTAGGGGAGACCCCGCAGGCGTAAGCCGAAGGTGGACAGTCGGCGAAAAGCAAGTTTCCTACGTTACAATCAACGTTCAAATTGCAAAAGCCATAAAAAAACACCCCGTAAATGTTAGTTTGGTGTCTAACATTTGCGAGGCAGTTCAACTCGATTTCCAACGAGTTTGTCTACAGTCTGAAAGCAGTCATTTTCATGACTGGTTCTTTGTATATCTCCAAAACGTCCCGTATTTTGCTGGAATTTTCTCTGCCACCTGTTTTAAAACAAGTTTCTTCATTTCCAACTCGACGTTATTCTTGGTCATATTGTAAACCGTTTCGATTTCCTTAGTGGCCACTAGTTTGAAACAGCTTAAAAACTCTTCTAGGGAGGGTGGTTTTGCAGGGGCGGGAAGTCCATTCAGCATATCTTCTAAAATTTGAACATATACCTCGTAAGAATAGACACCGGAAACTTTTATTCCTTCTTCTTCAATATTTTGATTGAAAAAGACAAGGGAAGGTATTTCCGTCACTTCCATTTCATTTGTGATTTTCATGTCACATTGAAAACCCTTGGCTGCACTTGAAGAATTGATGTCATAAAGGAATTCCTCCACATCCAATCCAACCGATTTGGCACACTCGGTCAAGACCTCGATATTGGAAATATCCTTTTTCCCAATGAATACATATTCTTGTAGCTGTCTTAAAAAGCGAATGGCCAATTTACGGCCCTGCAATTCTGCTGCTTTAATGGCGATGGAAGCTGTATATGGAGAAGAGATTGGGTTTTCAGACCAAAGGCTTCCGTCACAGGACATTCCTGAGCGGCTGGCTGTCTTTTCCCAAACTTGAGCAAGGTTTTCATAATTTTTATTTTTCCCCATATTAAGAGAATCGATTTTACCGCTTAAAACATGGCGTAAACTGAATAATTGGCCATATTCTATCTGTAATTTTCGAATAATTGGTTCTAAGCCCCAGCACTCGGGACAAAGCGGATCAATAAAAACATAAATTTCAATTGGCTTTTTTCCTATATCATAGCAATGCTGCGTTTTGATCCAATCAGAAACATTGAAAACTGGTTTATGTGCGCTCAACTGTCTTCTCCTTTCCCGTCCATACCGGATGAATTGATCATATGTTGTGCCGTCAAATAAAGGCGGTGGTAGATAAATTTCCTAATTTCACCCTCAAGGCCCACTTCGTCCATAGCTTGATACATACATGATAGCCATGCTTTCGCACGTTCTGGTGTAATTTCAAAAGGTATATGTCGAGCCCGCAACATTGGATGGCCATGTTCTTCAGTATATAAAGAGGGGCCACCTAAATATTGAGTCATAAATTGTTTTTGCTTACGGACCGTTTCTGTTAAATCGTCAGGGAAAATCGGCTGGAGATCCGGGTGTTGACTAACGTTGGAGTAAAACAAATCAATTAACCTGTGTAATTGCCCTTCTCCAATTAATTCATATGGTGTAGGGTTCCCTTGCGTCATGTTGATTACTCCTTTTAAAGAAAGATGGTTGATATTTATTCATATTTTATCAATGACGTACTGATATAACAAATATATAGCTTGAAGAAAATTTTACATCTGTAGTATGACACAGGGGAATGGACTATAAAGGCTGCTTTTTTGGGGGCGATGCTTTTTTTCTGTCTGTCTTGAAAAATAACATGAAAAAACTGACCCATCAAAAATAACAGGGTCAGCTTTCGTTAGTTTGAAAATGTGCCATACACTTTTTGAACATAATTCTGTGTTTCCTTAAAGGGTGGAATGCCGTTATACTTGTCTACATTTCCTGGTCCTGCATTATATGCAGCAAGGGCGATTTGGATGTCCCCTTCATAACGGGCCAGCATTTGACTTAAATATTTACTCCCGCCCATGATGTTTTGTTCTGGATCTGTGAGATCATTCACTCCGAGGCTCCTTGCCGTTGCCGGCATTAACTGCATAAGCCCAGTTGCACCAGCATAACTGGTAGCATTTGGGTCGAAGTTCGATTCTTGTTTAATGATCGACTTAATCAATTTTTCCGGGAGATTATATAAAGTGGCCGCCTTGCTGATGATTTCATCGTAATTTGTGCCGGATTCGCTAGTCTCATGGTTAGTATGGGCAGTGGCTATCGGATTAATGGATGTAAGGCTGCTGGATTGGAGTAAGTTCCTTGCTTCCGTTTCCACATTGGTTAATAAGGAACCCAATGTCTGAGAAGTGCCTTGAAGACTATCACTCGAAACCAGCTCCGACAGCATGTCCTGGAAAATGGAACGGGATGAATGAGTATTTGTGATGTTTCCGTTTGTAAATTGCTGAATCGCCTGCAATTCCATAAATGTTTTGAAATCTTGGATTTTCAAACTCTCCACCTCCGCAAATGGGTTCAAGCAGGATTAGCCCTGGAATTTGGCACGAAAAAACCTCTTAACTTTATTTTCGGTTTCTCTTTCTGGAATTTGAAGGGTTTCAAGGAGAGTCTGGAAAATTTTTTTTCCAGCTTTTGCGTCCGTCACTTCATATTCAAGCTCAAAGTCTTCCTGATTCACATACGAACTATGATCCAAAACAAGTAAACCCATTTCGTATGGAAATTCAAACCGGTCCGTCTGTAGGGTCCCAAAACAGGTAAAGTCTTCAGGATTGATTCCGCTTTCGAGGATAAGATGTTGGATCACCCCATCCGGGAAAGCATTATGATTCAGGAATGCATGAGCGGTTTCTTCAGTGATCTCTTGATTCGTTTCCAATAATCCCTCAGTCGCAGGCTGCTTTAAAGTCAGCTCGAAATGCCCATTTTTTTCCCTGATCCGAAGCGCAGAGTTCTGATTTTTCAGATGGAATTCCACTGTATCGAAATAATGATTTTTCTGTGATGCAAAGCTCGAGACATCGATATGAAAATAATCGATCAGTTGACGAAATTCTTTTTCGTTTAAGAGGTTTTTGTATTCAATTTCAATGTGCTGGTTCATGTGTTTCTTCCTTTCTGACTGTTCTCTTAGGTTAATCATATAAGAACCTTATCAGCTGTCAAATCGAATGCAATAATTTTTTACTATTGTACTTGAATATTTAGGAATCAATTGCAGGTTATGATAAAATATAAACGTTGATCACGTGAAGTGATTATAGTTTATAGAGGATATCATACATAATTTTTATTAGTGAAAGATTTTAGAGAATCAAGAAGTGAGGCAGTGTGTTTTAGGACCGCTGGATAAGGGAGAGCGTTCTGCCCATACCATAGTTGAACAGACGCTTTTTAGATAGATATAGGTGGTGTGGCAATGGAGAATTGGGACGATTTCTTGGCGCCTTATACTCAGGCTGTCGAAGAATTAAAGGTTAAGCTAAAGGGATTAAGGAAACAGTTTGAGAGAGAGAATATTCACTCACCCATCGAATTTGTAACAGGCAGGGTAAAGCCGATTGTCAGCATTTTGGATAAAGCCAGTCAAAAGGATATTCCCATTGATAAATTGGGAACTGAAATTCAGGATATTGCAGGCCTTCGCATGATGTGCCAGTTCGTAGATGATATCGAACAGGTAGTTGAACTTTTACGGGGACGCAATGACTTTGATATAGTCGAGGAGAGGAATTATATTTCTCATAAGAAAGCAAGCGGCTACCGTTCTTATCACGTGGTCATCCGCTACCCGGTCCAGACAATACATGGCGAAAAAAATATACTTGCTGAAATTCAAATCAGAACACTTGCGATGAATTTTTGGGCAACGATTGAACATTCGTTAAGTTATAAATATAAAGGCATTTTCCCGGAAGATATTCAATTGCGGCTGAAGCGTGCAGCTGAAGCGGCATTTCTGCTTGATGCAGAAATGTCACAAATCCGTACCGAAATCCAGGAAGCGCAGCGTCTTTTTTCAAGGAAGAAAGACTCTTAAACCCATTAAGGGGTAAATAAGAAGAAATCTAATGGTAAGGTGGGATTACATGAAATTTGCGATTACGTCAAAAGGGGATGCGAAATCGAATACTTTAATGCAAAGGATGCGAACGTATCTTCAGGACTTTCAATTGGAATATGACGAAGATCAGCCGGATATTGTCATTTCGGTTGGTGGTGATGGCACATTATTATATGCATTTCACCGTTATAAGAATCGTTTAGACAAAACGGCCTTTGTTGGTGTACATACGGGTCATCTAGGTTTTTATGCGGATTGGACCCCAGAAGAAATTGAAAAATTGGTCATAGCTTTAGCAAAGACGCCATTTCAAATTGTTGAATATCCATTGCTCGAAACAATCGTCCGTTATCAGCATGGAGGACGTGAAACCAGATTTTTGGCATTGAATGAATCGACCGTAAAAAGTGTTGAAGGGACGCTCGTCATGGATGTCGAAATACGCGGTCAGCATTTCGAGACGTTCCGAGGGGATGGTTTATGCATTGCGACGCCATCTGGAAGTACTGCGTATAATAAGGCTCTTGGCGGAGCCATCGTCCACCCATCAATCGATGCAATCCAGATCACGGAATTGGCATCGATTAATAACCGGGTGTTCAGGACAGTCGGATCACCACTTTTGCTTCCGGCACATCATACATGTATGTTCCGGCCTGTCAACGCGGTCAATTTTCAAATTACGATCGATCATCTAACCCTTCTTCAAGAAGATGTAAAGTCGATACAGTGCCGTGTGGCAGATGAAAAGATCCGTTTTGCCAGATTCCGCCCATTCCCTTTCTGGAAAAGGGTACATGATTCATTTATTGCTAATTAAGGAGATAGACTCACCTCATGTCAAATCAAAACTTCTCTTTGACCTGGTCGGTTTTTGAAGAGGATTCCGGCTCTTTATTGCGAGATTTTCTCAGCAAATGGGATATTTCAAAACGTGCATTAACGGATATTAAGTTTAAAGGCGGACATATCATGGTAAACGGCAACATCGTCACTGTCCGGGAACGGATCGAAACTGGCGACATCGTCACTGTCATTTTTCCGCCGGAGCAGTCAAGCGAGGGCCTTTTGCCGGAACCCATCCCCCTGAATGTCAGGTATGAAGATGAATTTGTATTGGTGGTGGCCAAGCCGCCTTCCATGAATACCATTCCTTCCAGGGAACATCCGAACGGCAGTCTTGCTAATGGCTTGGCGGGTTATTATAAGAAGATGGGAATCCAGGCAACGATCCATATTGTTACAAGGCTTGATCGCGATACGTCAGGTTTGGTTTTAATTGCCAAGCACCGGCATATCCATCACCTTTTAAGTGAACAACAAAAATCAGGACAAGTTAAACGGAGATACCAAGCAATTGCCGAAGGCCTTGTTAAAGGACCAAAGGGAGAGGTAGTTGCTCCAATCGGACGGAAATCGACCAGCATCATTGAGCGGGAAGTTCGGGAGGATGGCCGGTATGCCTGTACTTTATATGAGGTATTGGCACACACTGACACGCTTACCTTTCTCAAGTTGGAACTCCAAACAGGGCGGACACATCAAATCAGGGTCCATATGGCTCATATTGGGCACCCGCTGGCTGGTGATGATTTATATGGAGGGAACAGGAGAGAGATCCCTCGCCAAGCCCTTCATTGTTTTGAACTGAAGTTTTTACATCCTTTCACGAAGGAAATGATGTTGTTTCAAGAAGAGTTACCTGAAGATATGACCCGATTGCTCGAGAGCAGCAAAGGCTGGGATTCCTGACAATGAAACCAGGTTGCTTAAATCGAAAGCAAGACTATGAAAGTAATCGATAGACGCAAAAAAACTCACCAAGCTGGCGAGTTTTTTTGGTTAATCAAAAGAAGTCCTGAATTTTTCCGCTAAATAAGGCATAGTTGATGGCACCTCTTGAATATCCAATTCAGGATAACGGACAGCCGTTAGTTTTCCACCGAAGACGCAGCCAGTGTCAATATTGTATGTATGATTGACTCGTCTTGCTTCAGGGACTGGTGTATGTCCATACACGATCCACGTCTCCCCTTTGTGGGATTGAGCCCAGTCCTTCCTGACCGGAGACCCGTCTGGATGTTTGGAGCCATTGATATCACCGTAAAGGACAAAGGTTTTTACCTTACTGCCATATTGACCAATATAATCACTGCGGATCCCTGCATGGGCAATGATCAAACGACCATCATCAATGAGTTGATAGAGTGGGGAACGCTCATACAGTTCCATGAATTTTTTACGGATCTTCTTCTGCTCGCGAATATTTAGTGATTCATATTCAGCTACTGTAGTCTCTAAACCATGTGAGATTTGAACCTTATTGCCAGAAAAATAGCGATACAGTTTATTGCAATGATTACCCGGGGCATATCTTGCAAGATTTTGGTTAATGACTAATTCATGGACAACCTCGATTACTTGAAGGGAATTTGGACCGCGATCGGTTAAATCTCCTACAAAGCCAAGGATTCTTCCCGAAGGATGGACTGGTATGCCGCTATCCCAGGCATAGCCCATTTTTTCCGTCAACTGTTTGAATTCGGTGAAACATCCATGAATGTCCCCGATGATATCGATGTTCATTTGTCACACCCTTTGTTTGTTTTGTATATGTTTATGGTATTAGTATAGTATTATTT
>NZ_JBHXAS010000112.1:0-14702 GCF_042727425.1 Peribacillus sp. NPDC060253 | reverse complement strand
GCCTTAAAGTCGACTTTAAGGATTAAGCTATTCTTGTGACATACATTAAAAATAAGTTGATGTGATGTTACTTCTTCAGTGAACTTTTTATTTTTACAAAAGAAAGGATTGTGTTGTCTCTTATGTGCAATAATCATAAAAACATGACTACGACACGTGTTTTAAGTGTCCCAAGTGCAAAAGCACCATTTGAAAAGACCACTATTGAGCGGAGAGAATTACGACCAGACGACGTCTTAATAGATATTAAATTTAGCGGTATTTGTCACTCCGACATTCACAGTGCATTCGATGAATGGGGTGGCGGAATCTTCCCAATGGTTCCTGGTCACGAAATCGCCGGATTCGTGGTAGCAGTAGGATCAGACGTTACAAAATTTGCTATTGGTGATCGCGTTGGCGTTGGTTGTTTTGTTGACTCCTGCGGAGAATGCGAATACTGCCTCAGTGGTGAGGAGCAATACTGTACGAAAGGTGTTATCAACACATATAATGGATTAGATTACGATGGTAATCCAACACACGGTGGATATAGCCAAAAAATAGTTGTAACGGAAGGGTTCGTTATCCGTATCCCAGACGGTCTGGATATGGATGTGGCAAGCCCACTATTATGTGCAGGCATTACCACATTCTCTCCTTTGAAACACTGGAACGCTGGTCCAGGTAAGAAGGTTGCCATTGTGGGAATGGGAGGTCTTGGCCACGTAGCAATCCAATTTGCTCATGCCATGGGTGCTGAAGTAACGGTCTTAAGTCGGTCTATGAATAAGAAGGAGGAAGCCCTTGGTTTTGGTGCAGATGATTACTTTGCAACTAGTGATCCGGCTACCTTCACTGAATTAGTTGGTCGTTTTGACCTCATCTTAAACACAGTGTCTGCAAATCTTAACGTTGATCAGTATTTATCCTTGCTTCGAGTAGACGGAACACTTGTAAATGTCGGTGCACCAGCCGAGCCAGATCAGTACAAAGTGTTTTCCTTAATCATGGGTCGCCGTAGCATTGCAGGCTCACTCGTTGGTGGAATTCGAGAAACACAAGAGATGCTCGATTTCGCTGCTGAACATGGTATTGTCCCTATGATTGAAGTAATCCGTGCTGATCAAGTAGACGAAGCATATGAGCGTATTCTTCGTAGTGATGTGCGTTATCGATTCGTTATTGACATCTCTACTTTATAGCTCTCATAGATGCTTTCTACCATCTTGAACCGGATCTGATGAAAAATAAAAGAAAAATCCCTCGTTTTGAACAAAGTTTGATCAAAACAAGGGATTTTTGCTATTTGATTAGTCTATAAGGAATATTGAATAGAGTATTTTCACTTTTGATATCTTCCTTAGTACGGGGGAGTCTTGAATTTATAGAACAGTACTATATACAAGTAAAGATTTAATTCTTTACTGAACGTTCTCAAAATGATAGGATAGATTGTGTAAGAAACGGTTGAACCAATTTTTTTGTATCAATGGGAATGATTGTTGTTAAATTTAATTGGTTGTATTTTAAGAACATGTAACGAACAGCCAGTTCCTGCATTTAAACCTTTATGGTTCAAAATCCAGTAAGTATTGTATTTGAGAAAGGAGGGGTAATATGGCTAGAAACAGAGAGTATGATGAAAATGAAGTTTTGCGAAAAGCCATGGAGCTCTTTTGGAAACAAGGCTACGAGAAAACCTCGATGCAGGACTTGGTGGAGCATATGGGAATCCATCGCAGGAGCTTGTATGACACGTTTGGAGACAAGCATGCCTTGTTCATGAGAGGATTGGAACGCTATGGCGAGATGGTGAAATCCAAAATCGAAAAGCAGATTCAGCCAATAGGTTCGGTCAAGCAAGCGATCAGACGCATATTCGAGATAGTCATCCAGCAGGACGAACAACAACTGATCGGATGCTTGATGGTGAATACGGCAGTCGAAATGGCCATGCATGACGAGGAAGTAGCAGAAAAAGTGGTTGAGAGTTTTTCCAAGACAGAAAATCTGTTTTACGAGCTATTGCAGCACGGCCAACAATCTGGCGAAATTTCCAGTCAGCATGACCCTAAAAGCCTTTCCCAGTTTCTCCATAATTCACTTTTAGGGTTACGCGTATTAGTGAAGACTACCGATGATAACAAAAAATTAGAAAGTATTATCGACATGACAGTTTCTGTTATAGATTAGGCTTTCTTTTTTTGATAATTCGAGAACGTTCATTCTCAAAAAAATACAGCATTCGTATTCAAGAAGAGAACCAGCAACGAATAATAAATATTTCAAAACTATCCGAACTTATCGTTCGAAAGGGGAAAAATGATGTCTACATTTACAATTCCAACAGTATCAAGCTATATCGAAGCCGAAGGAATCCGGTTTGCCTACAGAAAGTTCGGCAAAGAAACAGGAATTCCACTGATTTTTTTCATTCACTTCCGCGGAACAATGGAAAACTGGGATCCTGAAATGATTGGTGCTTTAGCTGAAAATCGACCGATTATTCTTTTTGATAATACCGGTGTCGGTGAAACCAGTGGCGAAACGCCGACTACTATATCTGAGATGGCAAAGGATGCAGCGACCTTCATTAAAGCACTTGGCTTAGAACAAGTCGATATCCTTGGCTTCTCAATTGGCGGATTTGTTGCACAGGAGTTAGTATTGCAGCAGCCAAATTTGGTACGACGCATCGTCTTGGCGGGGACTGCTCCACAATCTGGCGTCAATGATGCTAGAAAAGACGTGCATGAAGCGATGACTCAAGGTGATAGAGATGCGAATGATGCCCTGGAGACTTTCTTGTTCCTATTTTATAGTCCGACAGAAACGAGTCGCGCGGCTGGAGTATCTTCACTAAAACGAATCTTCACTCAGAAAAAAGTGGAAAGTTCACTTCAAGTACGTGACGCGCAATTACAGGCAATCGCGCAATGGGGCGACCGGGTTCATGAGCAGAAATACGACTGGTTGCAGAAGGTTACACAACCGGTACTTGTGACAAATGGAGTTCAAGACATAATGGTTCCAACCGAAAACAGCTATATTCTGGTCCAGCATCTGCCTAACGCCCAGCTTATCATTTACCCGGACTCCGGGCATGGACACTTGTTCCAATACCCCGAACTGTTTGCTGCACATGTGAAGATGTTTCTTGATGTATAGTCTCAGGCGAGATCGTCAGTTTATCCTCTCTGTACATTGAGGCGCCACCTTCGAGGGGCACCTACTTATTATATATCCTGATGCTGGGGCAAAGCTACTTGTTCCAGATTCCTGAGTTGTTCCCGAAGCATGTCTCCCTGTTTTTGAGATAAAGAGAGTAATATTTACCATAAAGAATGTGGTTGTAAAATTAAGGATTACCCAAACCGCTAAAAATGTAGTAATTGATTTAATTGCAGTATCCCATCATCTAAAAGTATTGAAATACTCTCGAATCATTAACGGACATCGTCAGGGAACGATGAATTATTATTATTTAGATCCCAAAAAAAGCAGACTTGGATTACTCAAAGATCTTTATGCGGAAGCAAGGGATATACGGATTATCCTACGATGAAAGAATTAGAATCTCAAGAGGTGTAAGTATAGCTTATATGGCAAAAAATCAAGGCGACGGCAACCGGCCTCTTCGATCATTCGGGAAAAGTTTTTTATCTGAATTAGAATGATTATTCTAAATATATAAATCTAAGAAGGGATTGAGTGAACATGGAATATCGTGTATTAGGTCGTACAGGTCTTAAAGTAAGCAGTTTTGTATTAGGTACTGGTACATTTGGTTTTTGGGGGAACAATACTGAGAAAGAGTCTGCACTAATTCTGGAAGAAGCTTTGGCTGGAGGAATTAACCTGATCGATACTGCAGATGTCTATTCAAGTGGTGAATCAGAAGAAATTTTAGGTGAAATTCTAAAAGGTCGCAGGCAGGATGTCATTCTGGCCACTAAGGGTGGACTTCCTATGGGCAGTGGACAAAATCAATCTGGAAATTCGAAATTTTGGATCAAGCGAGCTGTAGAGGACAGTTTGAGAAGGCTGCAAACCGATTATATCGATTTGTATCATCTGCATCAGCCTGACCTTGATACCGATATTGAAGAGACTCTTGGTGTACTTACGGATCTGGTCAGTGAAGGGAAGATTCGTTACATTGGTACATCCAATTTTCAAGCATGGCAAGTAACAGAGGCTCAATGGACTAGCGAACGCAAAAATATAGCACGTTTTGTCTCTGAGCAGGCCCCGTATTCCATCTTAAATCGAAGTATCGAATTTGACTTGCTTGCTGCCACAGCAAAATACGGAATGGGAGTTTTAGTTTGGAGCCCACTTTCGGGCGGCTTATTAACTGGAAAATACCGTTTAGGTGAGGTAGTCTCCTCAAATTCAAGAGCAGCCACCTTCTCTGGACGCTTAAAATCTATTGTTGACCCTATTCGAGAAGAAAATCGCACCAAGTTTGAAGTCATAGCCAAACTACAAATACTTGCAGATGAAGCTGGATTAACTTTACCACATCTTGCCATGGCATTCACATAATCTCATCCTTCCATCACTTCTGCGATTATTGGGGCTAGAACGATCGAGCAACTTCGGGAAACTTTAAAAGGTAGTGGCATCCGATTAAGCACCGATCTACTCGATGCGATAGATACGATTGTTCCACCAGGAGTAACCCTGGATGCGATGGAAAAAGGATGGACTCCCGATTGGTTACAAGCAGACAAACGAAGAATTCTTCGTTAAACCTATACGCTTAACAAAGATATATCTTGGTAATGAAACCTAATAAATGGAACTCGATGGAAGGATGCTGATGAAAAAATGAAAACACTCATGAAAGCAGCTCAGATCACCAAGTACTCAAAAAATATCCATGCCCAAGTCAATGGCATTCCAATTCCAGAAATAGATGACAACGAAGTCTTGGTAAAGGTAAAAGCTGCCGCGGTCAATCCGCTCGAAATGTTGATTAGCACAGGTAGCGTGAAACTGATTCAAGATTATGAATTTCCATTAACGCTTGGTAATGAATTGACAGGCGTTATCGAAAAAGCAGGAAAAAATGTGACAGACTTTCACGTAGGAGACGCCATTTATACACGTCTCCCACTAGAAAAAATCGGCGCTTTTGCGGAATATGCTGCAATTGACGCTGCCGCAATTGCACCCATGCCAAAAAACTTGTCCTACGTGGAAGCCGCTGCTGCAGCATTGGCTGGACTCACAGCGTATCAAGGTCTACATGAAGAACTTGAGGCACAGTCTGGTAAATCTGTTTTCATTCCAGGTGGATCAGGTAGCTTTGGTCAAACGGCTGTACCAATCGCAAAGGCTATGGGTCTAAATGTCATTGTTAGTGGCAACTCAGAAGCGCGCGAACGCACTTTGAAAATTGGTGCAGAAAAATATTTGGATTATACAACAGAAAACTACGTTGACTTGTTGTCGAATGTGGATTACGTGATTGATACACTGGGGCCTAAAGAATTTGACAATGAATTGAGTATCATCAAACCGGGCGGAAGATTGCTCTCTCTCCGTACAGGACCAAATAAACGTTTCGGAAAAGACAGAAATTTTCCATTGTGGAAACAAAAGCTATTTTCTGTTGCTGGCGCAAAGTATGACCACAAAGCCAAGAAACACGATGTGGAATACCATTTTATCTTCGTTCGTTCTGACGGCGCACAACTCAAAGATATTACCAAAATCATTGAAGAAAACAATATTGTTCCAGCAATTCATCCAACACTATTTACCATAGACAACGTAAATGAAGCGCTAGAACTAGTTGCAAATGGACGACCAAAAGGGAAAGTGATTATTAATTTTTAAGGGGAACATGATGAGAGCAGTCCAAATACAAAGTTATTCGAAAAAGCTAGAAGCTCGCATCAACGATGTGCCTATTCCAAGAATAAACAAACATCAAGTGTTAATCAAAACAATGTGGCGGGTGTTGACCTCCATGAGATATGTGGACATCCACTTGTACAATCATAATTTCTCTTATTACCGGGTTATGAGTCTTTTTCTTTTAACCTCCATTTTTATCCTTTTAAGATAGTATAATCCATTTGGGTGATAATCCGATAAATCAGATGACTATGAAACTCTAAGAAAACACGAGAAATCGAGAGATTTCGATTTCAATATTGAGGGAGGTTTGTTTGATAAGACAAATTTTCTTCGGACTGTTCATCTAACAGATCATTTTTTCGATGCGAATTAGCAATGTCCTGTGACATTCGAATTGCTTCTACAAACGCAAAAATTGGTCTTCCGGAACTAAATTTATCAATTATTCCAGGTGCTGGAGGCACACAGCGTTTAGCTAGAATCGTCGGCAAAGGAAAAGCGCTGGAAATGATTTTAATGGGGAAAATTATTGATGCAAATGAAGCGTTTCGTATTGGACTCATATCGGAAGTGACAAGTCCAGAAGACCTTAAGGTAAAGGTAGGAGAAGTAGCCTCTCAAATCCTTGCAAAAGGCCCTTTAGCAGTTAAGTTAGCTAAGATTGCTGTAAATTTGGGATCTGATGTTGATTTAAAAACTGGATTAATGATTGAAAAATTAGCCCAGGCTGTTCTCTTTTCATCAGAAGATAAGAAAGAAGGAACAACTGCATTTTTGGAAAAAAGAAAGCCGCATTTTCAAGGGAAATAAGAGATTTCTTTATGCAACTAACGGGGCAGATGTTTGAGCTTCGCCAGGAGGGTTTCTTACATTACATCCAGACATTTCCTGACAGTAATGTATGTGGGTCAAGTTTTTTTATCATGAAGTAAATGCTCCAGTGAAACTCGTGTACACCTCTTTCTTTTCTGATGAAAAGGGTAACATATTACGTGCTCCTTTTAACGACAACTGGCCATTGGAAATCCTCAATACTTTTACATTCTCCGAGCATGAAGGTAAAACAATACTTACGATGATTGGGACACCTGTATCCCCAACTGAGGAGGAAAGGAAAACTTACGAGGAGACGCAAGAAATGGTTCAGGAGGGCTTTTCAGTAACCTTCGTTCAACTGGCTGATTACCTCTCAAATATTTCAGAAAACTGATATTGTTCTTGGTAATTATTTATTTTAATGATTTTAAACGAACGGGTGCTTTAGTTGAACTAAAAAAGTGATTAGAATGAGGGTAATTTTATGTTATTCCAATAAAGGGCGCTATAATGGAAAAACAAGGATAATACATATTAGACATGTCTAATATGTATTATCCTTTATTTTTTAGGATATTTATAATGTAAGTCTTGATAATTTGCTCCATCCGGAATATCCAATGAAGCTATTCTGGGAATTTAGAACTGATTTCATTGTTGTGACGAGTGTATAATTTAATTCGATCATCAAACATAGAAAGTATTAATCTGATACCATCAAGCTAAAGCTATCTCCATAATATTGCACAAAATTGATAAGACTTTCAATATAACATCTTGTCACACTGTAAGGTGAGAAATTAGTGGGTTATATTTTACGGTTTATTATAGGTGGCACAATTTTCGTATCAAACCGCTCTGGTAACCACTGGAGCGGTACTACTAATTAAATCTGGACGTATTCAGCAATTACAATATTTCGATATACCCTTCTGTCCCATGTACTCGAATTCGTTGCCCATCTTTTATCAGTTTGGTAGCATTTTCTACTCCGACAACTGCTGGTAAGCCATATTCACGTGCGATAACTGCTCCATGGGTCATCAGTCCACCAACTTCGGTGACTAAGCCTTTTATGGATACAAACAATGGTGTCCAGCTAGGGTCAGTAAAGGCGGTGACTAATATATCTCCATCTTCTAGATTAGCATCTTCCATGTTTAAGATGACACGTGCTCGCCCTTCTATAACTCCAGAAGAAACAGGTAGACCTACAATAGCTTCGGCTGGGAGATTTTCTCGTTTGTACTCACCTACAATGATTTCACCATCAGACGTTATAACACGTGGGGGAGTTAGTTTTTCATATAAATTGTACTCGTCTTTTCGTTTGCTGATGATCTGGTAATCCAGTTTATTTGTCCGTACGACTTCGCCAAGTTCTTCAAAAGTGAGATAGTATATATCTCCTTTTTCACGAATGACTTTGGCTTGTACAAGTTGTTCGGCTTCTTTCAGTAAAGCCTGCTTATAAACAAAGTAGCGATTAACCATGCCGTATTTTGGATATTCCCGATAACCGATGAAATTCCGGATTAGGCTGATCATTCGTTTTGTTTCTTTGGCTTTTTGTTCACCATCCGGTAATTGCTTCAATCGATCTAATAACTCTTGTTCTTTTTTCAAAGCTTCCTGTCGCCCTTGCTCAAATTTCCGATTGCTAGCATTAGGCTCAAAGTTTTTGATATTACTGAGAATCATAGGGATGAGTGTAGTTGGTTTTTCGCTCCAACGAGTTTTAGTAATATCGATTTCTCCGGTACATCGCATTCCGAATTTGCGGAGATAATCATAGATAGCGTCTTGGGCTTCCTGTCCACCATCAAACTTAACCAGTTCATCCAAAAAGTTATCATCTTTTACATGTTGTAAATAATCAATTACTTCTGGATAAGGACGAATCACATCCGCGATATCCAATAGCGCCAGACCCATTTCCGAAGTAATATTGTTTGGTACAGATTGAGAAAGGGTGTCGGCTGCGTTTTTTTCACCTAACCACTCATTCATATTTTCATTGATCCATGATGAAGCATCTATAGCAGCCATAAACACAGCTGAACTTTGTGGGTCAAATAAAATCTTCTTTAATATCTGGATATCTTCCAGAATAAAATCAAATAAATCCGATCCTAATTTCGTTTGGATGTTTTGTTTTAACTCTTCTATCGATGTTTGACTACTCTTAATCAAATCAGAAACGATTGTCGGGTCGTTTTCGATTTGTGCCCTAGAATCCGCAGACGACACACTTTTATTGCTTTTACCGGAACTCTGTTCTTGCTTATCATTTGGTAAATATTTTATGAAATCTTCTCGCTCTATTATGGTCATAAGTGCGTCTTTCATGAGCGGATCATGTTGTCCCATGGCATCTAATAACATTTTTCTGCTGTCAGATGAAGACAGCCTGTGTATGACATCAACAAACAACCTTCCACCAGCTTTAAATCTGGGTCCAAAAGATGTTAACTGGAATAAAGACATTCCAAGTGGTTTCATGGGATCGGTCATCATTTGTTGATGACCGACAGATACGTAAACGTGATTTTCTTGATCATTTGCTTCAGGGATCGGGTATAAAGTAGTGATTGGCCGACTCTGGACAATATAAAATGTATCATCAACCAAACACCATTCGATATCTTGTGGGCAACCAAAATAAGCTTCGACCTGTCTTCCTGTGCGTGCGAGCTGTAAAATTTGTTGTTCAGTAAGCGTTTGAGTCTTTTGCTGATCAGGATCGATCTGCTGAGTCTCTGTTCCGCCTTCTTTTAGTGCATAGATAGCCAATTTTTTGGTTGCTATCATCTTATCGACGATTTCCTCTTCCTGTACTTTATAACAATCGGGAGATACCAAGCCAGAGACCAGTGCTTCCCCAAGTCCAAAGCTGGCATCGATTGATAGCAGTTTTCGGTTAGAAGTAATCGGATCAGCGGTAAATAAAACCCCTGAAGCCTGTGGGAAAACCATCCTTTGAACGATAACGGATATATAAACTTGTCTGTGGTCAAATCTATTTTGTATTCGGTATATGACCGCTCGATCCGTAAATAGGGAAGCCCAGCATTTGCTGATCTGCTGCAAGATGGCTTCTTTTCCGATGATATTTAAATAGGTATCTTGTTGACCGGCAAAAGAGGCGTGTGGTAAATCTTCAGCAGTCGCACTAGAACGCACTGCATAAGCATGTTCATCGCCAAACTGGGAGAGATAGTGAGCAACTGCTTTCACAACATCGGAAGGAATTTCTATCTCCATAATGATTTGTCGAATCTTCCTGCTGATTTCACCAATTTGACCTCGATCCTCTACTTTTAGCAGTGTTAGTTGATCCAACAATGCGTAGAAGGCTTCGTTTTGTTCGAGGGCTTTTTGATAAGCCTCTGTTGTAACACAAAATCCTTCTGGTACTTGTATTCCTTGAATTTTTGATAATTCCCCTAAATTTAACCCTTTTCCGCCAACGAGCAAAAGCTGTGTTTTTTCTATCTCCTGAAAATCGAGAACCACAGAACTCATCCTACATCTCCCCTAACTATTAATGTTCTATTGATTTTAGCAGTAGTAAATGAGAATAAAAAGTCTATATTAACCATTTTTTAAATGCTATAATTAAATTAGGAAGAGTTCAAAAAAAATAGCTAGTCCTTACTATAAAGTATGCTGATGCCCCGATTCACCTTCTCGAAAGCAGTTCATATACCTTTTAGCCCACAATGAATAGGATTTAAATAAACCTTTTTCTATTTATCTGTTAATTTTCCAAAAAAACACCTTATATTAATATGAGATTTCAAGCTCTTATTAAACTTACCTGCTTCGTTAGTGTAAGCACAATTCTTCATGATCTACATTTGAATTTACCATATATACCTACATGCAGTTTTTTAAACTTTGAAGATTGATGGCTTTGGTCCCGGGCGGCATGAGTGCCACTAACCCGAAGCATTTAGTATCATTGAAAAATTTCTGTACAAAAACATCTTTTATTTCGTTTTCCATTGTTCAGATTGCATAATGAAGTTATCAATTTTTTTCAATATTGCTGTGTCCAGTTGTATTAAATCCATTTAATTGGCTTTCCTTAAAGTATGAAAAATACACACTATATTTATTTAGTTCACAGTATAGCTAGTGTTTACTTTCATAAAAAGGGTTGTTTCGGCAACCTTTTATCTTACGGAACTAGAGGGGCAGTATAGTTGAACAAGAACAAAGGGGAAATCCCATGTCTCTAAGCGTTGTAGCAACAGTAACACTTCTTACCACCATTTCGAAAACAATGTGACAACATGCATTAAGTGGATTCCTACTGCGTAACATTCATGTGCTTTGATGGTAGTTTTGCTGACAAATGGTAGTTTGTTATAGGATAATGGTGATATATTTGATGGGTAAAATATTAGATGGAAAACTTCAAAAAGAAGGAAGTGCTAAACGTTGAATTTAGAAATGGTTATGCAGGAGCTTGAAGCTCTTGGCAAGGAACGAACTAAAAAAATGTACATATCCAATGGTGCGCATGAGCCGCTTTTTGGCGTGGCTACAGGCGCTATGAAACCAATTGCAAAGAAAATAAAAATAAATCACCGTTTAGCTGAAGAGCTTTATTCCACTGGGAACTACGATGCAATGTACTTTGCAGGCATTATTGTAGATCCAAAAGCCATGACTGAGTCGGATTATGATCGTTGGATGGATGCTGCATATTTTTATATGCTGTCCGATTATGTAGTGGCCGTAACTTTATCAGAGTCAGATATTGCACAAGAAGTTGCTGATAAATGGATCGCAAGCGGTGAAGAGCTGAGAATGTCAGCTGGCTGGAGTTGCTACTGTTGGCTTTTAGGGAATCGACTAGACGTTGAATTTTCAGAACGCAAGATTTCCAATATGCTTGATATTGTGAAAAATACGATTCACGATTCGCCAGAACGAGCGAAATCCGCTATGAATAATTTTCTAAACACCGTGGGGATATCATATGTGCCGCTCCATGAAAAGGCAGTCGAGACCGCAAAGGCGATAGGAACAGTAGAGGTCAAACGGGACAAGAAAAAAAGCAGTTTTCTAAATGCTCATGAAAGCATTCAAAAAGCAGTCGATAAAGGACGGCTGGGTTTTAAACGCAAGTATGTAAGATGTTAACGTTAGCCTCGTAAAATTGAAGTGTAATTGTTCTAATGCAGGGTTGAGGGGAACGGGTGTGCGAGACTCCCGCTTAGGAATGTGCGTCCAAGGGAGACCTCGCAGGCGCAAAGGCGCCGAGGGCAGACCGCCCGCGGAAAGCGAGTGCCCTACGTTCCAATCAACTTTCGAAAGATGATTTTAAAGATACTGTACTTGGGCAATTATGTTTCAACCATCGTGAAAAAAGGTTATTACCTTCAAAATTATAAAGCCCATATCTCGTATAGAAAGACAAGGCGGTTTATGCAACTATTAAATAATACTGCTCATCACATGAAATTAAAGCTGATGCATTGGAAGAAGAAGTACTGCAAAAGACAAAAAAGAATGTAAATAACATAAAGGCAGTAGGGCCAAATCATACAAAAAGAAGCAACAGATATACGAACTGTTGCTTCTTTTTGTTGAAGTACTTTGACATTTATTCTGTGAACTCGATTGTATTCATAGTTGTTGCCGTTTGGTATTGTAGCGAAAACAGAAAGCCTACTGCCGTTTACAATGTGGCCTTTCCCATCTTCAAAGTCGATTTTCATACTCTCCTGGCTTTACGAATCTATTATCTGTATCAGAGAAACCCTCTATTTATTCTCCTTTGGTTGATATTTCATTTTTTCTGCACTCTCTGTCCCCAGGGCTTGAACACTGATATTATAAAAAGCGTTGTTAGTAAAATTATTTGTAAAGCAATTCCTGTCATCAGTTGATAGTGGTTAACAAAGAAAGCATCACTTAAAAACTTATAGTCATTTAAACCTTTTAAAGTCCAAAAATAAATAAATAAAAATCCCAATGCCATACAAATCAACGTGATGATTTCCTTGAAAATAATCCAATAAAATTTAAGTAATCCCCATTTTGTTAGAATGGAAAGGAAAAAACCAGTAATAACTGTTCCAATAATCGAAACTCTACCTGCAGTTTGTTCCAGTTGCAGCATACTTAAATAATACGCTTTTATTGTCCCAATATCTTTAGTCATTAGGACACTGATACTTAGTATTAAAAAAGTTACAGTAACGCCAAGCCAGATGGCAGAAAATAATATATGTGCAGTCAACCACCATTTTTTCTGAGTTAAAGATAAGTGTTTCAAATAAATCTCCCCTTAACGATTTACAATAGGTATTTGTTTATTATTATGGCTATTAAAGAAATTATAGCATTGAGGAGGTAAGGTACAAGCATGAATTCTATCTATTACAGGAATTTAAAAACGAAACTTAGAACAATCTATTCCTAACGGATTTATAGGAAGAAGCAACTCTGCATCATTACTTAGCCGAGAAATATTGAATACTAATAATGATATTTTAGAAAGTAAGTAAAGATGGTCTTATTAAGTTAACAAATGCGTTCGTATTATAAGGTCGAACAGTAAACAAAATTACTGGTTGACCTCTTTTTTAATAGAATCTATTAGATCAGAAGCCAGGGTAGGACTTACGGGTGGAATATGAAAGACTTATATAATACGTAAGATGGCGCTTGGTAGCAGTCGCTAGGCATCTATTTTTTCCGAGGCAACAATACAAAAATATGAAAAATTAGCTAAAACAGATTGACAATGATAATCATTATCGTATAAAATATTAAATGATAATGATTATCAATTTCATTTAATTCTCTTGCAAATTCCTATTGCATGTCTATCAAAAGAATTTCGAAATTAAAAAGGCGACAATATTGAATAAACAGTTTTAAACCAGGAAGAAAAATTAAAAAATAAGTCAACTTTAACAGAATAGACGGTTATTATGACAAAAAACAGTTTGACTGACAAAGAGTTAAGATTGAAGAAGAATTCAAAAAAACTGAATGTGAGTGAGGAACACGTATGAATAAAGATTTTATAATATTAGAATTATTTCAGCATCAAGTAAGCTGCTGCTGTCCGGGGCAAAAGCACCAACATATGATTGAGTTTCGTCAAGGTGATGTTTGGACAATTACAGACGAACGGAAGTACGTTGATTGCCTAGGATGGCACTCTTTAATAGTTGTCAACAACGAGTTTCAGTTTTTTATGCATGTGGAAGATATTGAGGAACTGTATTCCAAGGGTACCATTTGTTCCATTTTAGATTTGAACCTAAAAATTAACCATTTGAGCTTTAAAGTAAACGAAGCACTCGATGCACATGATAGGGAGTCATTTCTTTTATTTGCCGATGAACTGAGCAACGTACAGAAAATAAAGAGTAAAATGAACTCTGGAGATGTACATGCTGTTTAAGAAAATAGGGCATTTTCATGAACATATAAAATAAAAACAATAAATCGTTCGAGAAGAGACTTCTTTCAAAAGGATAGTTCAATAAAAAGGAAGGGCAGTATCTATAATATTTTTTCAATGTGATTCGTGTTGCTATATCAAGAGAAACATGTTTCCGGTGTTAGAAGTGAACAGTTATATGTCATGTCCTAGCAGTGGTGTGAGCTGTTATGATGTTGATTACCTTGAAGAAGTTTAAACTGTTACATGCAGGATGTGGGTAAATAAGCCATGTTCATTACTTGTTGTAGGTGGAGATCATTTAGGAGTGATTCCTAAAAAATTATCATCTGCTGGATGAGGTGTTCCATATTAGCGGACGTAAAGAAAAAAAGAAAAAAAGAAATGCCCAATAACATTGACATGATTCTCGTGTTAACTAATTTTGTTAATCATACTTTATCAATTTTTAGAGATAAAGCAAAAAAACAATCGATACCTATCTTTTTTGCTAAAAGCTTCGATTTACCAAATTTTATTTAAAGGTGATGACGTACCAGTAAGTGGTTAAAAAATTTTAATAATAATTGATAATAATTATCATTGTTAGAAGGGGAACGTC
>NZ_JBHXAS010000111.1:0-15281 GCF_042727425.1 Peribacillus sp. NPDC060253 | reverse complement strand
TTCTGTAAGTGAACGCTTTTGCGTACTAAAGTGCTATATTAATATATCATGATTAGGCAAAATGTCAATTTAGGTAGAGAAGCGGAAAAAAGAAAGATTGTGTAATTTTAAAAAAATTCAGTTGTTTATTCTTATTAAAATATCATGGTTTCTAAGTAAATTTATTTATTGGATCAGAATCCAAGTTGATTTTACAGGAAAATATTATTCAAGTGTTAATTTTTTTCTTTTGTATCATATGGATAAACGGTCATGAAACTTTACTTCAAGAAGGGAAGTCTAATAGGTGAATAAGGATTTTGGGGCGGATCCGCCTTTATAGACGTTTTTGTTTATTATTTTGTGACTAACCGAGCCATCATTTGGGTACCCTGAATAACAAAAAACCGACCTTGATGGCTCGGTTTTTCTAGAATATGGGCAAAGCTAATGAGACTACCTGTTTTCAAATAAAAAGGGGAGAGGAAGCGACTGTAGGTTATCGGTTTCTTGTACCGGTTCAATATTCATTAAATATTCTAAATAACCGGAATATACCTGCGAGGCCATTCCTAAATAGTGCAATTCAGTGTGGATGGTACCCATACTTTGTGAATGGAGCATATACATTTTTCATCCCTCCTTTCAAAAAAATAGGCCAGTCCCTTTAAAGGAGTCAAAATCATGCATACTGGAATGGATGTTTTGTTCGTAGGATATAAATTGGATTCATTTACATATTAGAAGCCGGATTGGAAGTCTTTTCCCTCTCTTTTTTCTACTACCATGCGCAATCCGCCCTTAGGCCTGAGTGAAAGGGACGTATAGGGTGTAACTTCATGATGGTCATCTGCAAGCCTTATCCTATATCGTTGAGCAATGCAAGCTAGGACAAGCACCGCTTCCATCATGGCAAAATGATTGCCAATACAAACCCGCGGTCCTCCACCAAATGGAAAGTAAGCGAACGCAGGCAGGGTTTTCATATGGTTGTTTTCAAATCGCTCAGGAATAAAAGAATCTGGTTGATGAAAATACTCTGGCTTGTGCTGCATCACAAATGAGCTTAATACAATCATATCGCCTTTTTTAAAGGAATATCCTCCTATTGTGACATCCTCCGCCACGCCCCGTGACAGGATATAAAGTGGCGGATACATACGGAGCGCCTCATGAATGATTTGCTGAGTGTATGTTAATTTCATGAAATCGTCAGGCTTGGGTGTCCGAGAACCAATTATGCTATCTACTTCATTGAAAAGCTTGGTCTGAATGTCAGGATGCTGCGAAAGGGAGTACAGTGCCCAAGAAAGTGCATTTGCTGTCGTTTCATGTCCTGCTAGAAAAATAGTCATTAACTCATCACGTACCTGTTGGTTTGTCATCCCCAATCCATCTTCATCATCACGTGCATCCATCAGAATTCCAAGCATGTCTTCATGTTTTACTGTCTCACTCTTACGTTTTTCAATGATGCTGTAAATGATTTTATCAAGTTTTTGTATCGCATTTTTATATTCTCGGTTGATTTTAGTTGGCACCCATAATGGCATACGGAAAATCGTTCTCATCCTTTTGACTGCGATTCTTAAAGCAGTTTCCATCGATTTCCCAACAAGTTCATAGCCATCCTTGAATTCCATGCTGAACATGGTCTTGCTGATGATCCCGAGAGTGATGTTCATCATATCCTTCGTAATGATCCGTTCATTATTTTGTTCCCAAGTTGAAATATAATCCATTGTAGTATCAATCATATCCTGGGCGTAATGGCTAATATGAGACTTTTTGAAAGATGGTTGAATAAGCCTTCTCTGACGCATGTGAAAATCTTTTTCACTTGTAAGTAGACCTTCACCGAGAAGTGGTTTTAATGCATTGAAGTCCTTTGATTTAACGAAGCAATTTTGTTTTGTTACGAGTATTTGTTTTATTAAATCAGGATTTGAAACAAGGTAAACATCTTGAAGTGGTCCAAATCGAAATTTAGCTATCTCCCCATATTCCTTTGCTAATCGGGAAAGAAAGCCAAGTGGATCTGTTTGAAACTCCTTTGTATGTCCAGAAATAAGCCTTCCCTTTGGAACTTTTGGAATATCGCGTAAGTCATCATCCGTATCGTTCAATATTGCCCCCCCTTTCTGTAAAAGTATTACATGTAATTATTCTATGAGGATAAGCTAAATTGGTTTGGACAAGTCGTTAAAGAAAGATGAATTATTTCTTATGGAAGGAAACCGGATAAATAAGCGAAGTAAATTTGCAACTAGCCAAAAAAAAGACCCTGGTTAAAAACACCAGAGTTTTTTTTGAGATTATGACAATTGGCTAAGCGGTTGAATCAGTTTTCTGAGAAGAGGGAACGTCCAGTTGAAGACAAGGGACGCATTCAACATCTTCGTTCTTCATCGTCCCCATGTTGGAAACGATCGTTTTTTTCATTAATAGGACCACCAAATTGTTGATTGATTTCTTTAGCCACTTGATCTAAAAATTCATCGGATATTATCGGATTATTCGCATTTTTGGGCATGTGATTATCTGCAATCCTTTCTGGATACCATATGTTTGGGTCACTATAGGACGTATACGTTATCAACATAACCTCACTTACAATATATTATTCCTTTTGTGTGCAAATATTCAGGTAGGGCAAAATCCAATGGCTAGCCTTGTAAGTGTTCTTTGGAAGGGATGTTATATAAACGATAGGGGGAATTCATTCCTCATTGGGTCCGTTATGACTTGGAATTCATAGGAGATGGGGCTTAAGTGGAAATCTTTCTTAGAGGATAGAAAGTGAATAAAAGTGGAATGAAGGTAAGAAAATAATCCCATCACTTTTTAGTAATTAGGGGATATTAATATCTGTAATCCTAGTTTGTACCACTTCGATATATATTGAATGGTTGGCTATTTTTTTGTGATCATTTGTTGCTCCATTTCAGGTGAAAATAAATCCCTTGAAAAGAATAGATTTACCATTAAAGCAAATAGTAATGATACTTGAATCTATCAAGAGGTGTATATATTGCCAATTGAAAATCAAGAGCGAAAACTAATTCTTTTTGCTCTTCTTGTCATTATTTTATATCTTTCTCCCTTATTCACCCTTGGAGAAAATGCACATATTCGTGTACATGATAATTTGGATTCCAATCTTGCCTGGTATAAAGTGCTTTCAGAAAGCGGTGAGTTATTCGGAGCAATAGACGCCAAAATTCCACAAATCATGAATGGGTTGCCCCGAAATGCGTTTGGCAGTGAGTTCAGCATTATCGTGTGGCTGTATGCCCTTTTTCCGACCATGCTTGCATATACAATAAGCCAGGCATTAACAAGACTAATCGCTTTCTTTGGTATGTATATCCTATTGAGGAAACACTTGGTTACATGGCGCCAATTAGGGTGGATTAGGGTTGGCACATCCTTAGCCTTTGCCCTTACCCCATTTTGGCCTTCAGGAATGCTAAGTACTCTTGGGATGCCGCTGGCGCTTTGGGCTTTTTTGAATATTCGCAGCAAGGACCATTCGTGGAAGAATTATTTGGTCCTTACCCTTTTACCGCTTTATTCAAGCATCGTGCTTGGCTTTTTCTTTTTTCTTGTTGCAATGGGCTTTCTTTGGATAACGGATGTGATCAGGAGAAAAGGGTGGAATGTAAGATTTCTTCTTTCAATCGTATATATGACCTTCATTTTTGGTCTTGTGGAGTATCGTTTGGTCGCTTCATTCATTGTTGATTCCGAGCCAAATAGCAGAGATGAGTATTTTCACGCAAGACTTCCGCTCGAGTGGGTCATCGAGCTTACGTTCAAAAATTTTGTTTTTGGACATACGCATGTCATGACTGTGCATGCTCTCATTATCTTACCGCTTACAGTCTTTGCTCTTTATATTATTTTGACCAAAAAACTGTGGAGGCAGGAAAAGGTATTTGTTTTTTTGTTTGGCTTGAATTTTATACTCTCCGCATGGTATGCATTTTGGTTTTATAAAGGATGGCTTCCTTTAACAGAAAGGTTTCACACCTTGGATACCTTTAATTTTGCAAGATTTCACTTTTTAAGGCCGATGGTCATTTACTTAGGTTTTGCTATCGCGTTAAAAATCATCTGGGAACACAGCGATTATGCTAAGAAAACCCTTTCTATCTTCATAGCTGTTCAAATTATGATATTAATGGGTTTCAATGAAGAAATCACTCACAATAAAAAGCCATCTTTTAAAGAGTTCTATGCTGAGAGCCTTTTTCAGGAAATAAAAGAGCATATTAGCCTTCCACAGGAAGACTATCGAGTTGCGAGCATTGGTCTTCATCCTGCCATTGCTCAATTTAATGGATTTTACACGCTCGATAGCTATAACAATTTCTATCCGCTTAGATACAAACATCAATTTCGTCAAATAATTGAAAATGAATTGGCTAAGAATAAAAATATTAGAATCTACTTTGATGAATGGGGAGGGCGCTGTTACCTATTTACCGATGAGCTTGGGAAGCATTATATGTTCAAAAAAGGCTCGAAAAGAGAGCTGGAAAATTTGGAGCTGAATGTGGATGCGTTTAGAGGGCTGGGAGGCAAGTATATATTTTCTGCATTACCTATTAAAAACGCGAAGGAAAACGAATTGGTACTAGATATGATCTTCACAAAGAAAGACACCTTATGGAAAATTTATTTATATAAAGTCATGTGAAAAGGGGGGGTATTGTGAATTCACCAATATTAACGATTGTTGTACCTTGTTATAACGAAGAATGTGTTTTGCCAGATACGATTTCCCAGCTTTGTAGATTGTTGAGGAATTTAGTCGAAGAGAAGGTTGTTTCCGTTCAAAGTAAGATTTTGTTGGTTGACGATGGAAGCAAAGATCAAACGTGGAAAATCATTTACAAGGAAACGATAAACAATGAGCTTGTTCGCGGGCTAAAGCTTTCTCGGAATGTAGGTCATCAAAATGCACTCCTGGCAGGATTGTTTACAGCAAAGGAAGCGTCGGATTGTGTGATTTCCATCGATGCAGATTTGCAGGATGATATTCTGGTCATCCCTGAATTCATTCGGAAATTCACTGAAGGATGTGAAATTGTATACGGTGTCCGCCAGAAAAGGGAGCTTGATTCATTTTTTAAACGTACTTCAGCGAAAGCGTTTTATAAAATGATGAACAAGATGGGGGTTAACCTTGTCTATAACCATGCTGATTTCCGACTAATGAGCAAAAGGGCAATTGTAGAGTTGGAACGATTTGAAGAAACGAATCTTTTTTTACGAGGAATCGTTCCACTCATTGGGTTTAAGACGGCCTCTGTTTATTATGATCGAAAAGAAAGATTGGCTGGTGAAACGAAGTATCCATTGAAGAAGATGGTTGCATTTGCACTGGATGGGATTACTTCCTTTTCAGTTACACCGATCCGGCTTGTATTATGGCTTGGATGTCTTTCCTTTTTCGTAAGCTTACTTTTTGGATCATACTTTTTATGGTTAAAGTTTTATGGGCAAACAGAAACTGGCTGGACCTCATTAATTACCTCTATATGGTTGATTGGTGGACTACAGTTGATTGCTGTCGGCTTGATTGGGGAATATATCGGTAAAATCTATAATGAATCCAAACGTCGGCCTAAATATATTGTGGATTTGGATCTATTTAATCCGCTTGATTTAAAAAAACGGGAGCAACTAGACAATGAACGAAACAGTTTGGAAAAACTTTCTGGAACGCACTAATTCCTTTATCCGCTTTTTACTGGTTGGAATAGTCAATACAGCGGTTGGACTTTCCATCATGCTTTTTTTTATGAATTTTCTTGGTTTATCTTATTGGATCTCGACCTTTTTCGGCAATGGTATGGGAGCTGTAACAAGTTTTCTGTTAAACAGGAATTTTACCTTTAGAAGCGATATAGAGTGGCGTAGAGGGGCTGCCCGTTTCATTTGCGTCATCCTGATTAGTTATTCAGTCGCGTATTCTTTAGGTCAAGCCATCGCAGAATCTATGGAAGGGTCTGTTCGTTTGTCCATACAACAAAATGTGGCTGTACTGATTGGAACAGTCTTTTATACAGTACTTAACTATATGGGACAGAAATACTTTGTTTTCAAAAAAAGTATTTTGAAACCAATTCAAGAAGGCAGGAATTAGCAGATCGAAAGGTGAGTTAGATTGAATGGAGAGGTGTTCTTGACGATTTCTGCGAGGCTGGTCATTTTTTCTTTTTAGGACAACCAGAATGTTCAATAATCTCTTCAATCACACTTTCTGAAAATTCAACAAAATAATATTTCACTTTCTTTTTTAGCCAGGTATTCATCATTTTCCTTCCTTCAAATCATGTGTTTGGGTCACATATGAAGTATGCGTTATCAACATGACCTCACTATCAATAAATTATTGTATTTATGTGCAAAATTTTCATTTACTTTTCCAATTCACGGGAGTATGATAAACAACAGTTTCATATTTCTAAATCGCTGAAGTCTTTTGGCACGGGGGAACCGTTATTGGGATTGTTTTACAATTCAAGGGGTGAATCCTTTATAAGGTAGGGCTACTCAAAGGTCCGAATCCGACAGCTAACCTCGTAAGCGTTTATGAGAAGGAAGGTGGAGCTTGTGAGACAAAAAAATGATGTCTGCAGGTCTATTTAATTATGGATTGCAGGCATTTTTATTTTCTTTTTTTTTTTCACATGGCTGGGCAACATAAACTTATAATTTATTAAATATGGCGGTGAGTTCTTAATGTTATCTTCTTTAAAGAGGTTTTTGATAGGCAGGCCCTTAAAATCAAATGCACTTGGTGATCAAAAACTGAATAAAACAAAAGCTTTGGCGATACTATCTTCCGATGCTTTGTCTTCGGTGGCATATGGTCCGGAACAAATATTGATCGTGCTGATCACAATCGGTGTAACAGCATTCTGGTATTCCATCCCGATTGCCATTGGAGTATTGATCCTGTTAACTGCTTTGATTTTGTCTTATAGGCAAATTATTTTTGCTTATCCCCATGGTGGAGGAGCCTATGTCGTTTCAAAAAACAATCTAGGTGTCAACCCAGGGTTGATAGCTGGTGGATCTTTGTTGGTCGATTATATATTGACTGTGGCGGTAAGTGTTTCTGCCGGCACTGATGCCATCACATCTGCTTTTCCTAGCCTGCATTCCCATAATGTGATCATCGCTATCATTTTTGTCATTCTGCTTACCATCCTAAACCTAAGAGGAGTAACCGAGTCGGCCTCTGTTTTGGCCTATCCGGTGTACCTATTCGTTTTAGCGTTATTCATTCTGATTGGTGTAGGATTATACAAAATCTCGACGGGCGAAGTTAATCCTGAATTGCATGCGTCGATCGGAACACCAGTAGCGGGCATCAGTTTATTTATACTGCTAAGAGCTTTTGCATCAGGCAGCTCGGCATTGACAGGTGTTGAAGCCATCTCCAATGCGATTCCGAACTTTAAAAATCCGGCTCCTAATAATGCGGCTAAAACCTTAATAGCGATGGGTTCCTTACTAGCTGTATTATTTTCAGGAATTGTATTCTTAGCCTATTATTTAAGCATTGTTCCTAGCGCAGAGGTAACGGTCGTCTCGCAGATTGCTGAAGAGATCTTTGGACGGAATTTCATGTATTTCTTTATTCAAGGTACGACTGCATTGATATTAATCCTTGCTGCCAACACTGGCTATTCTGCTTTCC
Organism: Peribacillus sp. NPDC060253; assembly: GCF_042727425.1. NCBI lineage: Bacteria > Bacillati > Bacillota > Bacilli > Caryophanales > Bacillaceae > Peribacillus > Peribacillus sp. NPDC060253. The sequence continues at coordinate 7,585 of NZ_JBHXAS010000111.1, read as the reverse complement.
CTTTGCTTGCGGTAAATCTTGCAAAGGATAAATTCATACCAAGGGCGTTCACGATTAGAGGAGACCGATTGGGATATTCCAATGGAATTATCATTTTGGGGCTTGCGTCAATCATCTTGATAATCGCATTTGGAGGACATACAGAAAATCTTATTCCACTTTATGCGGTGGGAGTATTCATTCCATTTACGTTGTCTCAGACCGGTATGATTCTTAAATGGATACGCGAAAAGCCGAAAGGTTGGATGACGAAATTAACCATTAATTCAATCGGTGCCTTTATTAGTTTTATCGTCACGATGATATTCTTTTTAACTAAATTCAATCAGGTGTGGCCTGTATTGATTTTCTTGCCAATCATCATTATTATTTTTCATCGTATTAGAAAGCATTATGAAGCAGTTGGTGACCAACTTAGGATTACAACTTGTGAGCCTATCTTACCAATAGAAGGGAATATCATTATTGTACCTGTGGCGGGTATAACTCATGTGGTTGAAAACTCCTTAAATTATGCTAAATCCCTTTCAGCACATCAGGTTATTGCCGTTTATGTTGCGTTCGAAAGAGAGGATGAAAAAAAATTCGAAGAAAAGTGGAAGAAGTGGCAACCAGATGTTAGACTCGTCACACTGAACTCTTATTACAGGAGTATCATTCAGCCATTAACGAAATTTGTTGATACAGTTGAACATAAAGCAAGGGAATCTAACTATAAAGTTACTGTCATCATTCCGCAATTCATTCCGAAGAAAGGCTGGCACAATATTCTTCATAATCAATCTAGTTTACTGATCCGTGCCTACTTGCTTTACAGAAGGAATGTAGTTATTACGACAGTACCATATCATTTGAAAAAGTAATCTCCATTATGTTCTAAATGAAAAGAAGCAAACCTTCACACGGTTTGCTTCTTTTCATGTTTACCGCAGTTCAAGGCAGTATATGTAATAAATTTTATCACTTAAAAGGGTTTTGGAAATGCTTGTCGAAAACAATAAAAACAACACGCCTATGCTGGAAATGCCAGGCATTGAAATAATGATAAAGTTCCTGAAATGTGAAGTATATAGATGACCATTCAACCGTTGACACGTGCAGTCAATTACATGAGGTAAATCCGCAAAAAGAAAATAGGTGCGTTTTCCGCATTAAGAATTCCAGTTTTATCCCTCAGAGGGCTGGTCTGATCATGTAATATAATAGGAGCGTGATGATCGTTGAGCATCATTCAGAGTTACAACAACTTTGATTATTTTCCATTTCAACCGGAATTCGAGACACTTACGGATTACTATATAGAATATAAACAAAGAAATTCGGACCATTCAACTACATTATTCTATCAATTTAAAATTAATCAAGATTTAATAGATCCAATGTCTGTTATTCCAGATGGGTGCATCGATATATTATTTTATTGCGATCCCGTTAGACCCTCCGCAAATGTATGCGGGACTGTCCTAAAGTACAAAAGGATAAACTTTCAGGCTAATTGTGAATATTTCGGTGTGAGGTTTTTACCTAAACAAGAAACCCAGCTTTTTAAATATTCCATGAAGGAAGTGATTGATTGCCAAATTCCATTAGCCGATATGATCACAATTGAACCTACCATTATGGAAAGGTTAATAAATGAACAGGATTTTCGTGGAAGAATAAAGCTTTTCAAAGAAGAAATAGGGAATAATATATTTGCATGTAATGATTTGCCGGCAATTATAGATTATTCCTTGAATAAAATATATTCTACTAAAGGAAATGTAAATATGAATCAGTTGGCCGTTGAGACAGGATATTCTACAAGATACTTGCGAAAGCAATTCGACGCTCATGTAGGAATGCCGCCAAAATTATTTAGTCAAATAGTGAGGTTCCAGAACTCCCTGCATATGTTATTGAACAAACAGTTCTTTACAGTATGGGATGTAATTAATGAGAATGGATATTATGATCAATCACATTTAATTAATGAATTTAAAAAGTTTGGTTACCTGACCCCTAATAAATTCATGCATACCGTCTCAAAGAAATTGTCTGACCCAACCAATTAAGTTCAATATAAGGTTTCCTGGTATATATAGATTCTAGTGACAAGATCCCGTTCAAGATGACGAGGATCTATTTTGTTTGGTTTTTTATTGTGTTATCAATATTCAGAATGTTCCGCTTTTTACAATAAAAATAAAGTGTGTAGCCTTATTGTTTTAATAGAATTGGTTGTTAAAGAAATTTCCACTCGAAAGGGGAATGATGATGGGGAAGAAGTATCAATTGTTCATTGATGGGAAATGGGTTGATTCTTTATCCGGAAAAACATTTGAATCACTAAATCCTGCAACGGATGAAGTGAATGCTGTAGTTGCCGAGGCTGGTCCGGAAGATGTTGATTTGGCAGTAAAAGCTGCACGAAGGGCATTTGAATCAGGCCCGTGGGCTGAAATGGCACCGGGAGATAGAGGGAGATTGCTAAATAAAGTGGCACAGGCCCTTTGGGAAAAAGCCGATATGCTAGCCGAAGTTGAATCACAGGATAACGGGCTGCCAATCAACGAAACGAAATTCATTGCAATGCCAGCCATGATAGATGTACTTGAATTTTATGCAGGATTAGCAAATAAAGTCCAGGGAAGCACCCTTGCTTCTCCTAATAACCGGTTCAATTTTACCCTGAAGGAGCCCATCGGCGTCGTTGGAGCCATAGTACCTTGGAACTTTCCTCTAATGTTGACGATGTGGAAGCTTGCGCCTGCTTTAGCGGCAGGCAATACGATCGTAATCAAACCAGCAGAACAAACTCCGGTGAGCATTCTGGAATTGGTTAAAATCTTTCAGGAAGTCGGAATTCCAAATGGAGTCATCAATGTCATTACGGGATATGGGAAGGTAGCGGGTGAGGCCCTCTCCTCCCATCCTGACGTCGATAAAATCGCTTTTACGGGCTCAACTCAAACTGGCCGCCTCATCATGCAAGCAGCAAGTAAGAACTTAAAACCGATAAGCCTTGAATTAGGGGGCAAATCACCAAATATAGTTTTTGATGATGCTTCCATTGAAAATGCAGTGAATGGATCCATGTTTGGCATCTTCTTCGCCCAAGGTCAGGTTTGCGCCTCCGGTACAAGACTTTTTGTGCAAGAAAGCATATATGATCGATTCATGGATTCATTCGTGAAGAAAGCACAATCGATCCGTGTAGGGAATCCTTTAGAACAAACGACCCAAATGGGTCCGCAAGTTTCTTTACAACAATTAAACAAAATTGAACAATACGTAGCGGCTGGTCTGGAGCAGGGTGCTAATCTTGTCATCGGCGGCGAAAGAAACAGGGAGGCAGGAAATGGCTATTTCTTCACGCCCACTGTTTTTGAGAACGTCACAAATGATATGACAATTGCCCGTGAAGAGATATTTGGACCGGTTTTGTCGGTGATTAAGTTTAAAGATGAGGAGGATGCATTGAGCAAGGCAAATGACACGTTGTACGGGTTGGCTTCAGGAGTATGGACCAATGATTTAAAAAGAGCGCATCGTATGGTAAGGGGACTCAAAGCGGGAACGGTTTATGTGAACACGTTTAGCATGCTCGATAGCGCAGCTCCTTTTGGCGGAAGGAAACAAAGCGGTTTTGGGAGGGAACTGGGTATCCAAGCGATGGATATGTACACGGAAACAAAAAATGTGTGGATCGATTTGAACGAGCAAGGCTTGAACTGGTATGGGGTGTAAAGGGAGTGAGCGTCTAGTCATCGCTTTCTCGCTTGCAGGTTAACTAAGTTTTCGTTTCCAGCATTCCGCTTGATAAACCGTATGATTGGGGTGGGTTCACTGAATATTGGCTATATCTTCATCATATTGAATATGGTTGTTTTAGGTCTCTCAATCCCGGCCGGAAGTGTTGCAATGGCGACCATTCCCGTATGGCTGTTTACAACCATAACGCTTGCCATCGCTTGTATCATCTTACTGCCATCAGCGAAAATATACGAGAAAATCAAGTGGAAAGAGTTAGGGTATAAAACGTACTTTGGAATATTCATGCAATCTCTTTTTACCGTTACATTATATACGGTATTCCTCCTATATGGTTTGAAGTACTCTAGTGTAATAGCTGCTGGAATCATCAATAGCATGGTGCCTGCCGTAACTTTAGTTCTTTCCTTCATATTATTGGGAGAGCGGTTGAACATCCGTAAGAGCATAGCCATCATACTAGCTGTTTCCGCTGTTCTGATAATGGAGCTTGCAGGTGCGAATACGGAGGGGGAATCCAGTGCATTAGGGATTACTTTCATGATATTGGCGGTAGTTTCATTAGGATTGTTTTTTGTATATGCAAAAAAATTCGCAGTGGAAGTGCCCCCGGTGACGATGGCAGCAGGACTATGCTTAATGGGGCTGCTAACTACCTTGCCAATGGCTACTTATGAGGCAATATCTTTTGATTGGGGAAAACTGACGCCCGGTTTATGGAGTGCTGTCATTGCGTACTCATTGCTTGGTTGGGTGCTTGCTTATGTATTTACGTACTTAGGAATTCCAAAGGTACCAGCAAGCACCATAGGGATGGCAACGGCAATCATTCCGATTACTGCGACGCTATATGCCGTGTTATTCCTAGGTGATGAATTACGAACGGTAGATATCATTGCTACTTTACTATTAATTATTTCAATATTCATAGCTGAATCAAAAGAAAGAGAAAAGGTAGGAAATGAGCTAACGCCAACTTTCGAAAAAAAGGATGCAATAGGAAAATAAAAAACGTTGGAATTTGGAAGTCAGTTTGTAAGAAAAGATGACCGTAATAGATAGAACGAATATTTTACCTAAAAGGAGAGGGTACGATGGAAAGAACATCAAACTTGAAAGTAGCGAGGGGAAATCATCCGCTTGATCCATTATCGGCAGAAGAACTTGAGTTGACGGTCAAGATTTTAAAACGTGATAAAGAAATGGATGACCAATACCGTTTTGCTAACATTAGCTTACTGGAACCGGCAAAATCCATTGTTTTGAATTATCAGGATGAAGAACAAATCAAGAGAGAAGCATTCTGTATCGTTCTCCATAATAAAGAGGGAAAGACATATGAGGCTGTCGTTTCTTTAACGGAAGGCAACATAAAATCATGGAAACTGATTCCGGGAGTGCAGCCATCCATCATGGCAGATGAATTCATGGAGTGTCAAGAAGTCGTGAAAAGCCACCCGGAGATGATAGAGGCCCTTGCTAAAAGGGGGCTTACGAATATGGACAATATTATGGTAGATCCATGGTCTGCGGGGAATTTTGGGATTGAAGAAGAAGAGAACGTTCGAATCGTAAGGGCTTTATGCTATTACCGTACATCATTATATGATAATGGGTATTCACGCCCCATTTCAGGATTATATGTCCTAGTAGATTTAAATAAGATGGAAGTCATCAAGATTGTGGATAAAGGTGTCATACCGTTTCCACCGCTTGATGGAAATTATACACCCGATCAAGTCGGGAAAATGAGGCAGGATGTAAAACCTTTAGAAATCATCCAACCGGAAGGTCCAAGTTTCACGACAAAAGGCCATGTGATCGATTGGCAAAAATGGAAGATTCGCTTTGGTTTCAACTCTCGTGAAGGTCTTGTTCTTCATACGGTCAGTTACAATGATGACGGAGTGCATCGGCCAATCCTCTATAGAGCATCTTTATCCGAAATGGTGGTGCCTTATGGTGACCCAACAGATCCGGTGAACAGGAACAATGCTTTCGATGCAGGGGAATACGGAATCGGCATGTTGGCTAATTCACTTGAACTTGGATGCGACTGTCTAGGTGAGATCAAGTACTTTGATGCGAACCTGGTGGACAGTAAAGGGGATGTCATTCATATCAAAAACGCCATTTGCTTACATGAGGAAGACTTTGGAATTGGTTGGAAACATACGGATTGGAGGACCGGTCATGTTGAAGTCCGCCGTTCAAGAAGACTGGTCTTATCAAGCATCTCGACAGTCGGAAATTACGAATATGGATTTTATTGGTATTTCTTTCAAGACGGGACGATACAGTTTGAAGTGAAGTTGACAGGCATATTGCATACACAAGCCATCGAACCAGGCCAAAAGCATCCACACGGCAATTTGGTTGCTCCTCAATTATTTGCAGCACATCATCAGCATTTCTTCAATATGAGGCTGGATATGATGGTTGACGGAAGCAATAATTCAGTCTATGAGGTCAATACAAAAAAGATGGAGAAGGGGCCGGACAACCCATATGGCAATGGTTTCTACCCGGTTTCGACTCTGCTAAAACATGAAACGGAGGCAGTTCGAGATCTGGATTTGCGAACTGCGCGCTTCTGGAAGATTGTCAATCCATCAAAAACGAATAGATTGGGAGAACCTGTTGGTTATAAATTGTTCGCAGGTGAAAATTGTTTCCCGTTCGCCGATGATGATTCGCCCCTTTTAAAACGGGCTGGATTCTTAAAGCATCATTTTTGGGTGACGCCATTCGATCCGGAAGAAAAGTTTGCATCAGGGCGGTATCCAAACCAACATGCAGGGGGAGAAGGTCTGGAAGAGTGGGTTAAAGCCGATCGCTCCATTGAAAATGATGACGTTGTGGTCTGGTATAACATGGGTCACCATCATATAACCCGGCCTGAGGATTGGCCGGTCATGCCGACTGCATATATTAGCTTCATTTTGAAACCAGTAGGCTTTTTCGATTTGAATCCGGCTCTTGACGTGCCTCCATCAAAACCAAAGAATTCGGCTTGCCATATGGATAATAACACTTCCTGTCATTGAAGAATCGGCCGTCTCACAAAAATAGCTCTTACTAGAAGGGGAGCGAATCAAATGCTGCTGCTTACCAGTTTTATCATAGTCGGGGCATATACGTTTTATTTTTCCAAAAAAGCCAATCGGAATAAAGGTAATATTGGCACGAGCCTGGGTAAATGCATGGTCATGATGTTAAGCATGACGACAAGTTTAACCTTGAGTTTAATCCTGGCATTTTTGTTACCCGGCATGCTGGCGGTTTTAACTGTTGTAGCCATCGCAATATGTGCCATAACAGCCTTCATCATTGGAAGGCCATTCGGTTTAACTGCGGTAATGGAATCTCTATCAACAACTCTGATGGGGGCGATGATGGGCGCTATGCTTGGGGTCATGCTGCCTATTGATTCACAAACTTTCATGCTCGTTTCGATGGATCTGATTTATCTTGCCAGTATATTATTTGTGACATTTAATATAAAGAGGCATGATGTAAAAGAAACACATCCAACAAAAAGACTGAGGGAACTTGCTCCTTTCTTCCTGACTCTCTTGTTCTCCATCATCATTATCGGAACGACGGCTGCTTGGGAAAGTGATTTTTTCAAGGTCGGGAATGATCCGGAAATGGACATGCAGCATCATCAACATGGTGGATAGCTGCTATGGAGACATGGAGAAATAATATTTTCACTCATCAAAAAGGGCTGCGAGGTGAAGTGAACCCAAAAAGTTAGACACTTTATTTAATTAGGCAGCCTTGAGGGCATGAATCCGGTAATCTACCGGGCTCATGCCTTTTAATTTTA
>NZ_JBHXAS010000110.1:0-15335 GCF_042727425.1 Peribacillus sp. NPDC060253 | reverse complement strand
ATTATATTTAATTTAAATTCACAAATCCACTTGTTACAAGAAAATGAGGAGGATCAATCAAATGAAAGAGATTGTAAGTAATGAAATACAAACACGGAAAGATAAATATCCTTTACTAAAGAAGCTCATTTCGATGGATGAAGTATTTTGGCTCAATCCAAATATCGAAAAATTTCAAACGGGAATTAAAAAATCCCCCCTAACTCAAGAAGATGTAAGAGATGCAGAGGAAAGGTTGAAACGTTTTGCTCCATATATCGCCAAGGTTTTCCCTGAAACAAAAGGAACGAATGGTATCATAGAGTCTCCTTTAGTGAAAATTCCTGCCATGAAACAATCCTTAGAACAGGATTATCAACAACCTATATTAGGAGAATTATTACTAAAATGCGATAGTCACCTTCCTATATCAGGATCTATTAAAGCAAGAGGCGGGATTTATGAGATACTCAAACATGCAGAAGAATTAGCTTTTCAACATCAATTGTTAACGGTTCAAGATGATTATTCGATTTTAGATAGTGATAGGTTCCGAACCCTTTTCTCACAATATTCAATCGCAGTAGGCTCTACTGGAAATTTAGGACTTAGTATCGGCATCATCAGTGCAAAGTTAGGTTTTAATGTTTCTGTTCATATGTCAGCTGATGCAAAACAGTGGAAAAAAGACTTGCTTAGAAGCAAAAATGTCAAAGTTATTGAATATGAAGCTGATTATAGTAAAGCTGTAGAGGAAGGTCGAATCCAAGCAGATAGTGACCCAACATGTTATTTTGTGGATGATGAAAATTCTCACGACCTATTTTTAGGATATGCAGTGGCTGCATCTCGCTTGAAGAAACAATTAGAAGAGCTAGAGATAATAATAGATGAAAATCACCCTTTGTTTGTTTATCTTCCATGTGGAGTAGGTGGTGGTCCTGGAGGCGTAGCTTTTGGCTTGAAATTATTGTTTCAAGACCATATTCACTGTTTCTTTGCAGAACCTACACACTCACCATGTATGTTACTCGGTTTAATGACTGGGCTTCATGATAAGATTTCTGTACAAGATGTTGGTATCGATAATGTAACAGACGCGGATGGACTTGCTGTTGGAAAGCCGTCTGGGTTTGTAGGTAAAACTATGGAACCTTTTTTAAGTGGCAATTATACGGTTAGCGATGAACAGTTGTATAAGTTGCTAAAAGAACTAGTCGATACAGAGGGGATCCATTTAGAACCTTCAGCACTAGCAGGCATGATAGGACCAAGTAAATTATGTAAAGAGGGCTTCGATTATTTACAGAAACATAGTTTAACGGAAAAGATGAGTAAGGGTACACATATTATTTGGGGGACTGGTGGAAGCATGGTTCCTGAAGAAATGATGACGCAATATTATCAAAAAGGGCTGAAATTAGCGTTAGAGAAAGAGAAGTAATATAACACGGGGTAGTAACCCCGTGTCAGAATGTAGACATTCGAACGTTGATTTTGTTTATCTTGCATTTTTTCATATTAGGGTTCCTCCTAAGGTTTTGAGTTAGAGTGGTGTCTTACTCATATCTTACTGAGGAGCCCTATTTTTTCAAGTCCTCTAATCAACAACTATTAGACTGCTTACTCTTGTTCATCAAGTTCAATAAAATAATGATCCTTACGATATGACACTGCCTCCATGGTTGCTATCAGGTTTTGCTCATGCAAGACGTCTATTCGATAAAAACCTGTCCGATAGTTTCGTTTAACTTCAGTTGCACAGGCTACTATCTTGTCTCCGGGTTTAGCTGATTCAATAAACTGGATTGTAGTCGAGAGTCCTAAGGATGTTTTTCCATATGCATTACAAGCTACGGAAAAAGCATGATCTGCTAAAGCATAAATAACAGCTCCGTGAACAGTTCCATATGCATTTACCATATGGCTTTGCACTTCTAACGTTGCTTCTGTATAACCTGCCTCGAATTTTGTTAGCTGAATGCCTAACGACTGAGCATACGGATCGTTTTTTACTTGCTCATGAATTTGTTCAAAGTGTTTTTCATAAATTTGATATTCATCAATTTTCTTCTTCACTATTACCTACCCCTTTGATTGAATATTTTACTCCCATTACCACCGATGGTAATTACCAGTAATTAGAATTAGAAATATTTTTCATATCCATTTCTAACTGATCATTGTACTGCACTTGAACTAAGAATCTTTTTCTTGCGTAATCTACTAAATATATAACCAAACAAACCGCCTATGATAGCTGGTAGGAGCCAACCTAAACCTAACTCATACATAGGAAGGAACTCAGTGAAAAAAATACTAATCGCTTTAATGTGTATACCAGCAGCGTTTAATCCGTCAAATAGGCTTACGATAAAGGTAAATATCAAACTACCTTGATATACTTCTGGCCTACCATTAAAGGCAGAGTGTAAAAATGTTAAGAATATTAAAGTAATGGCAATGGGATACATGGTCATTAATACAGAGATTGAAATCTTAATTAGTTGCGTTAATCCTATATTCGCTACGAGGGTACTAAATATAGTCAAAATTATCGCAAAATTTTTATAAGAGATCTTGGGAAATAATTCATGAAAGAAAGAAGAACAAGCCGTGATAAGACCAACACTTGTGGTCAAACACGCAACTGTAATCATTAAGCCTAATAAAATTGCACCATAAGAACCGAAATAGTAGTCAGAAACTTTTGCTAAAACTTCAGCTCCATTCTCTAATTGACCTAGTTTTTCTACGCTCGAAGCTCCCATAAAGGAAAGTGCAGTATAAATTAGAATGAGCAGTGTAGCTGCTATTGCCGTTGCTTTTACACAAACAGTCATGATTTCTTTCTTAGTAGTAGCTCCTTTTTCTTTAATGGCATTCACAATAATGATTCCGAAAGCAAAAGCTACAAGAGCATCCAGTGTTAAATAGCCTTCTTGAAAGCCTTTGAAAAACACATGGGATGTATACCCTTTGAAAGGAGCTTGAAAGCTACCGATTGGATGAATAACAGCTATTATTACTAGGAATCCGATGAATGTTAATTTTATAGGTGTTAGAATTTTTCCCACAACATCAATAATTTTAGTGGGATTAAGCGAAAGTAGGCAGGCGACGATAAAAAATATGATCGTAAATATGACCAAAGGCAGAGACCCTGCATGATTCATAACAAACGGTTTAACTCCAATTTCAAACGATACATTACCAGCTCTGGGAATAGCGAAAAAAGGGCCGATTGCGAGATAGAGAACAGTCGCAAACACCATACCAAACACTGGATGTACTCGACTCGCTAAAGATCGTAAATCATCTTTACCTGAAAAAACAAATGCTGTAATTGCAAGTAATGGTAATCCTACTCCAGTCACCAAGAAGCCCGCATTGGCTTTCCATACATTTGTTCCAGCCATTTGCCCAAGCATAGGGGGGAAAATTAAATTTCCTGCCCCCGAAAAACAATGCGAATAGCATTAAACCGATAATTATTATAAATGACAATGGAACTTTCTGTGACACATCAATCCCTCCTAAAATCAACTAGCATATGGACACATTTGTTTTGTGTTTGATATAAAAAATTAGTTTCTTTTGCAAAGCAAAGAGACTGATTCTAAAAAACCAATTGCACCAACATCATGTAGACAATCGTTCCCCCCGCTATGGAGAGGAGCATCATTTTCTTCCAAAAGTGAAGCAATGCAACTACCGCTACCGCCATGCATTCAGGGATACCGTGACTTCCGGATTGTAAGTTCACATCCTTTAAACAATAAATGATCAAAAGCCCTATTACCGCGGATGGCAGCATTTTACCGAGATACTGTACATACTTCGGTGTGGGTTTTCCAGATGGGAAAATGATGAATGGCAGAAACCTTGTAAGCATTGTGCCTAAAACAACCATTGCAATAGTAATGATCTGCTGTGTTAAATCCATTGTCATATGGCCTCGACCTCAACTTTCTCTAATGGCTTTCTAAGTAAGGTGAGTAACCCCAAAACGGCAAACATAGCAGGAATAATGAAATGGTTTCCGCCAAAAATAATAAGACAGACAGCTGACAGCCCAAGCCCTGCGAGAGCACTATGATGATTTTTCTCTTTCATCCACTGTTCAATGAAGATGACTACAAATAGAGCCGTCATAACAAAATCGAGTCCTTCCGTGTTGAACTTGACAAGTGAACCAAAAATGCCGCCAATCGCTGCCCCTATCACCCAATAGGCATGATTAAGCAGTGTTACGAAGAACATAAACCAGCCCTTGTCTACATTCTGCGGAACATCAACGGTACAATTGATAGAAAAAGACTCATCGCAAAGCCCATAAATCAGATACAGCTTTTTCTTCCCGGTCCCCCTATACTTATCAAGCATCGAAATGCCATAAAACAAATGTCGTGCATTCACCATTAACGTTAGAAAAAGGGCGTTAATCGGATTGAATGCGATAAGCAATAAATTGGCTGCAATAAACTCCATTGATCCTGCAAATATTGTTAGACTCATCAAGATCGGGTAAATCGCACTGAAGCCTAATGAATTCATAAAGATTCCATAAGCGATGCCTAAAAATAAAAAGCCTGCCAAAATGGGCACTGTGTACGGAAAAGCTGCACGTAATGCAGGTATCATTTGAGTTCTTTTTTTCATATAAATCACATCCTGATGGCTAAATTTATTTAAACTTAACATACAAAATCCGTACAAAAAACAAGTTAATTGTATGGATTACAATTAAAATAAAATTCCCCCATTTTATCAAAATGGGGGTGCTGATAGGCTTATCACCTTATATTCGTTTAAAGTCGCCTTTCAAATCATACCGTTTCATGATTAGAATTCCATACAAAAAATGATATGATTGTATGGAAAAAGTTAATAGAGGTGACGTATGCCAGTAAATTCATTTGACAATTATCCAATGTCTTGGAAGCCTGATAAGAAAGCAATAAAGCGTCCTTTTTATAAATCTCTTGCATCATTACTTGAACAAAATATAACAAATGGTTTTTTAGCACCTGGAACAAAGTTGCCTTCGCAACGAGAATTGGCGGATTTTCTTGACTTAAACTTCACCACGATTACCCGTGCCTACAAAATATGCGAGATAAAAGGATTAATTTATGCCGTTACGGGAAGCGGAACCTTTGTGGCTCCCAATGCCACTCGTTCTATAACCATTTCCGCGGATAAAACGGCAAACAGCATTGATCTTGGTTTTGTGGCATCTTTTGAGCAAACCAATGATATTGTAGCAGAAACTATTCAAAAAACTGTGAACAAAAGTTATTTGAAGCAGTTACTAAATTACAACGATCCGACTGGTATTCCACATCAAAAAACAGCAGCTCTAAACTGGATGGAATCTTTCGGCATTCACGCGGATCAAGAGCATATAGCAATCGTTTCTGGTGCCCAAAATGCATTGGCCATAGCCTTGGCTTCTTTGTTTGAGCCTGGTAATAGAATTGCAACCGACTTATACACATATTCAAACTTTATCGAGTTGGCAAAGATGTTCCATATTAAGTTAGTGCCCATTCTCGGAGACCAGTTTGGAATGCTGCCAGACGAACTTGAAAAGCAGTGTTGTCAAATAAATATTGACGGCATTTTTCTGATGCCCTCTTGCAACAATCCAACCACAATCATGATGTCAGATATTCGAAAGCAAGAATTGGCTGCGGTCATCCGTAAGCATCGTTTAATCTTGATCGAGGATGATATTCATGCATTTATGACGGCAGGTATGATCTCCGATTACCAGCAGCCAATGTTCCATTTACTCCCAGAACAGAGCGTTTATATTTGTAGCACGTCTAAGTCAATATGTTCTGGATTAAGAGTTGCCTATATGGTCTATGGGGATGCATTACGCGAGAAAATTTCGCAGGCCATTTTCAACATAAATGTAAAGACCTCTTCTTTTGATGCAGAGGTTATCACAGAGCTTATCTTATCAGGGAAGGCTCATGAAATTGCTTCTCAAAAGAAACAGCTTGCACAGACTGCAAATGATATATATTCGGAATATTTTCCTTTAAGAAAGGATGTTGGACATCCTCTCAGTTTTTATCGTTGGCTTCCAATTCAAGGACATAACGATGCGTTACAACTGGAAATGGATTTGAAAAGGCACGGTATTCGAGTTTTTCATTCCAATCGTTTTCAAAGCGGGCAGACTACCCCTGATATGTATTTACGTATTGCACTTTCTTCTACAAACTCATTTGATGAGTTAAAAATAGGATTAGCCATATTAAAACAGTATCTCAACTGATTCAAAAGATGAAGTATTCAATATTTACGAGCTTACCCAGTGTTTTTTTACTGAAATCCTTAATTGGATTGAAGAAATTTGCGGCACTCCTGCCGAATAACTGGCTAGTCGAGACCCCGGAGACACTTGCGTCGAGGAGGCTTGGCAGACAGTCGGCGGAAAGGGAGCAGATTTATGAATCATTTACCGAATTCGATTTCTTGATTTGGCATATTTTCTAGCATTTCTTCGGCTTGAACCAATCTCTCTGACTTCATTTCACCACTCCTGTTCTGACTGCTGAACATAGTATGGGCAAATGGGAACCACCTGTATTATATGATTCCTTGGAAGAATTCTTAAAGGATATTAAATAAAGAGGGTAATGACCCTCTTACAGTTGGTAAGCAAAATCAGTTCTATCTAACAATTAAAACAAAGTTGATTGGAACTGGTGTGCGAGACTCCTACGGGAAAAGCGCTCCAAGGGAGATCCCGCAGGCGCAAAAGCGCCGAGGGCGGACCGCCCACGGAAAGCGAGTGCCAACGTTCGAATTTTTACAAACCCTATTTTTTAACAGTGATCCATTCGCCCCAAAAAGTTTGTTTAAACTACAAAACTAGTTAATTCAATAACAATCCCAGTATGGAAACAAAGAAAAGAAATAATGAGACTACAAAGTACCCCAAAAATCCTTCTTTTCTATCTTTTTGAAATTCGCCTAATCCTGTTACTAACATCATTGCCCCCAAGAACAACATAGAATACGGCATCAACTCAGTATTCCCAGTAATTAGCTGATAGGCGTATAAAGCAAGAACAATTATTGCTAAGATGATTTTAACTTTTTTCAAGAATATATTTCTCCTTAAATACAATTTTTTCAATTAATCATACCATTTAACACCTTTTCATTTGTGTGGAAAATGGAAATTCCTTCATTCACTCCCCCACTTTTTTGCAAGAAAAAGCCGACTGATTTTTTAATAAAACCAATCGGCTATATGTGCTTTTAATTTATTTGATTGTTACGCATTTACTGCTTTACGTGCCTGGCTTGCATGTAATTTTTTCATTGCAAATCTTGCAATCGGCTGTGCGATCAAAGCTTCCACCCAAAATGCGATGAAAAAGTTACGAGGCCAATCATAAAAGAACGTTTGAATCGGCTCCAAACTAATTTCTCCCATGCCAATCCAAGATCCGATAACTGTCAGTAAAATGGACAGGATGGTTACGCTAAATAATATCGTGAATAACACTCTTGCATTAAAACCGTCCGTAGGTTCAGTAAACTTTTGTACGAGTTTATTAACAATTGGATTAACAACAAGTGTTACCAATAAAATTACACAAATCCACACAAATGGAATTACTTGTAAGGTTTCAAATACACTTCTTTACTGAATCCAAATTTAAATCCCATAATAAGCGGTGCGATAATGTTGACTGAAAGTATAGATATAATCGCTAAAAATAATACAAAGTCTTTTCCATTTCGCGGTAATCTTGTTTCCTCGTGCATATGATCATCTCCATTAAAAATATTTCAGATGGCAGACGTATCGTGAGACATATATTTTTGGTCAATAAAAAAGACCAATATCTCTACACACTGATATAACAATTTTATCACGTTTTTCAAATGAATTTCAATACTTTATACCTAGCACTTAACTATCCTGCACCGTTTTTCCCCTAAGAAAAAGGCTGCCTCAGCACCCTACTTACTGCAAACAAATCACGAAACAGCAGGACTCATGTCCCCCCAGATAATTACAAGAATTTACTTGATTTTCTTTTAGTTAAAAAGCACAAAATAATATCTGAAATTTCACACTTCTTCTAATGATTCCTAAATACGAAACCTGTATACTTTTATCATGTTAGTTTTTATTACATCATTAGTCACATCATATAACACTACGCATAGGAGTTGAGTGTACATTGTCTACATATCTAGAAAGGCAAGCTTTAGAAGAGTCGGAGTTCCACCACGCTGCGGATTTGGACGAATCTCTGAAGCCGCGAACCAAAGAAGATAGGACGGTTGGCCCGATATCCTATATATTCATGTGGATTGGAGACGGCGTCAATTTAGGGAATATGACACTAGGAGCCAGCTTGGTCGTAGCGGGAACCGCAACGTTGAACATCTTTCAGACATTTGCTGCAGCTGCCATTGCCATCGCTATCATTTCCGTGATTTTTGCTTTAAATGATAGGATTGGATACAGGACGGGTATTCCCTATGTTGTTCAGCTCAGAATGTCCTTCGGGATGAAAGGCTCCATCCTATCATCACTTTTGCGCGGAATTCCGGCTATCATCTGGTACGGTTTTCAAAGTTGGATCGGCGGTACTGCCTTAAACGAAATTGTGAAGATTATTACGGGTGGTGCCTTTGATAATGCCGTCATTTGCTTTGTCGTGATTCAACTGGTGCAAATTGCGCTTTCCCTGTACGGCTTCCTTGCCATCAAATGGGTGGAAATGCTTGCGTCCATTGTTATCATGCTAGCATTAGTCTATGTATTTGGTATTCTGCTTACATCACATAACGAGGTCATCGCGGAAAAATGGGTGCATACTGAAGGCTCATGGGGCTTGCCGTTCTTTGCTTTCATCATGATGTTTTTAGGAAATTATGCGGCTATCTTTTTAAGCGCAGGGGACTACTCAAGAGAGCTTAAGTCTGGCATCAGTGATGCAAAACGAGGTTTTTTGTACTTTTCTCCCATTTTACTAGCATACGGATTCGTACTGACAATCGGTGTAATGCTTGCTTCCGCTACCGGCATTTCCAATCCCGTTAAGGCGTTTGCAATTGTGGTAGATAATCCTTATATCACAGTAGGCGTTTCTGCATTTATCGTTATAGGTGCAATTGCGGTAAATATGGTTGCCAATATTATTCCGCCAACATATGTCATCACTTTGCTTACAAAGCTGAAATATAAGGTTGCCGTTATCATAACCGGAATTCTTGCCTTTTGCTCCTTCCCTTGGGTGCTTGTACAGGATTCTTCGGCGAAGGGTCTTGGTTTGTTCATTCTTATTTATTCCGCATTTTTAGGTCCGATCGTTTCGATTTTATTAGTCGAGTATTATCTATTAAGAAAGCAAAAGATCAATGTTTCCGATTTGTACAGAGAAGGCGGGCCATTTACAGGATATAACCCATGCGCGCTGCTCGCCATGCTTATCGGCGCCGGCGCTGCCTTTATAAAAGTCGAGCTGGCCTGGATCATCGGCGTTTTCGTGGCAGGCATTGCCTATATGATTCTGATGAAGTTCACCTTTAAGGATTCAAGATTCAAAAAGGGTACGATATTTGAGAAGTAGGCAAAAAGAGATACTACTTAAAAAGGTAGTATCTCTTTTTTAACTTACGAAAGATATGTTTGACCATTTTTGTAAATGAATGAGTAGTTTCCTTCTTTTTTCAATAGAACCGGCAAGTACTGGTCAACCATTTCCGCTATGCCGAGATTACTGGGGTGGAGAATCCAATCAATGGATTTCCAATCGAGGATACCTTCTCGTGTTTTTTGGGGTGTTTAATATGTTAAATCATCGTCCGCTTCGTACAAATAGACATATATTCCATCCAGCTCACCTTCTGGAGTCTCCCAGGTAACCGTTCCTTTCGAAAAAAAGTTCGCTACTTTTATGCCCGTTTCCTCAAACACTTCACGCAACGCACCTTCATCAGGAGTTTCCCCTTTCTCGATTTTGCCCCCCACTCCGTTCCAAACACCCATAATTGGAGGCTTCTCTCGATTAAGCATGAGTATTTCATTATTTATCTTCACAAAACAAACCGTATACTTAAACATTATTCAAAGTGACCCCTTTATCGTTAATTAACCCCACCACATGACTGTTACGAATATACAAATTATTCACACGTGATCTTCCCACTATATTTCCGTCCATATAATTAGGAAAGATCTTGACCAAACATTCCTAATACAGTTTGCCTTTCTATTAAAAACATTGGCTTCCCTCACTTCTTCTGCCTCTAAAGTATTTACACTCTCTCAAATCTTAAAATCCATAAACGCTCTCCGTCTATGTATAATGCGCTCCCCATTAGTTCCAATTCTTCTATTTTAGCGCATTTACTCGTGAATTTGCGCTGTTTACTCGTGAGTTTTGCTGTTTTACTCGTGAATTCGCGCTATTTACTCGTGAGTTTGCGCTGTTTACTAGTGAATTCGCACTTTACTCGTGAGTTTGCGCTTTACTAGTGAGTTTTGCTGTTTTACTCGTGAATTTGTGCTTTTTACTAGTGAGTTTTGTTGTTTTACTCGTGAATTTGCGCTGTTTACTCGTGAATTCGCGCTGTTTACTAGTGAATTCGCACTTTACTCGTGAGTTTTGCTGTTTTACTCGTGAATTTGCGCTGTTTACTCGTGAATTTTGCTGTTTTACTCGTGAATTTGCGCTGTTTACTCGTGAGTTGCGCTGTTTACTAGTGAATTCGCACTTTACTAGTGAGTTTTGTTGTTTTACTCGTGAGTTTGCGCTGTTTACTCATGAGTTTTGCTGTTTTACTCGTGAATTTGCGCTGTTTACTCGTGAACTTGCGCTGTTACTCGTGAATTCGCACTTTACTCGTGAGTTTGCGCTGTTTTACTCGTGAATTCGCACTTTACTAGTGAGTTTTGTTGTTTTACTCGTGAATTCGCGCTGTTTACTAGTGAATTCGCACTTTACTCGTGAGTTTTGCTGTTTTACTCGTGAATTTGCGCTGTTTACTCGTGAATTTGCGCCGTTTACTCGTGAATTTTGCTGTTTTACTCGTGAGTTTTGTTTTTTTCTCATTAATTTGCGCTGTTTACTCTTGAATTCGCACTTTACTCGTGAATTTACACTGTTTACTCGTGAATTCGGATTTTACTCATTGTCGCATAAAGAGAGCAGCGAATCCCTTAAGAATCGCTGCTCCTCCTCTTTATGCTCCTGCCCAAACATCTTTCGCATATCTGCCATTTTCCTCTAATGATTGCAGCCATACTGTGGCTTCTTCTTTCGGTGTTTGATAGAAATGCATATAGCTTTCGATTAGTGTTCGTTCAACATCAGGTGCCATTTTGCTTCCGTCTCCGCAGATGTATAGGTGTCCTCCTTCTTTTAATAAAGGAAGGATGTCATGGGCGTTTTCCGCTAATCTGTTCTGGACATATGTTTTTTCTTGACCGGGACATCTTGAGTAAGCGGTGTGCAGTGTTACAAGGCCTTCTTGTTCAGCTTGCACGAGTTCTTCTTGATAGAGGAAATCGTGTTCCGGATTACGGCATCCAAAGTAAAGGTGGGCAGTCCCTAGGGTTTCACCTTTTTCTTTCAAAGCGCGACGTGCCTGTATGAATCCCCTGAATGGTGCAATTCCTGTTCCAGGGCCAATCATGATGATTGGTTTTCCTGTTTGCTCTGGGAGCTGGAAGTTGGATTGCGGCGTATTGATAAAGCAGGCTATTTTGTCTCCTCGGAAGCGTTCTGCCAAATAATTCGATGCAATTCCTTTGTATTCTCCGCTGCCACTCAAAGCTTCTCCACGGACGACACTGACGGTGATGCTTGCTTCTCCTTCGTTCTGGAGTGGTGAGCTTGAGATAGAGTAGTATCTTGCTTTTAAAGGTGGCAGTAAAGACAGAAAACGTTCAAATGGGATATCACACGCAAGATACTTTTCTATAAGGTCAAGCATGGTTATGCGCTTGTTCAGGATTTCTTGTTTATAGATATTGTCCAAAAGAAGATCTTCAAGTTCTTTTACATGTGGAGGACATACCGTATGAGTGGCAAGCGCCCGAATTTGAGACCTGGTGGCGGGTTCTTGGAACTCCACATAGTTTGATAGTAACTCCTCGAGTTTTACCGGTTTTCCTGTAGGAAGATGGGCAGCTTTTCCGGAATCCCCAGTTAGATTTACGTAATCTTTGCCGTTTAGGTTAAATCGACTGAGCACTCGCTCGACAAGGTCCGATGGATTTTGCGGAAGTACCCCGAGATGATCGCCTTCTTGATAATGTATTCCCTCTGGCAGAGATAATTCTATATGCCGTGTACTTCTTTCGCTATCTTCATGTTGTAATTCAAAATTCTTTTTTACAATGGATGTAAAAGCATGATGGGTGCGTGCAAGTGGTGTGCCGCTCACATCACTTACGAAGTTCATCGTAATCGAACTGATTTCCCGATCATTCCTATTCACTTCAATGTTAAGGGTTTCGGCAAGATTCGGCCAAAGGGCTTCTGTCCATTTCTCGTAATCCCCTTCAAAGTCATCGCTTGCATCTCCATAGCCCGTTTCTGACAGCCGCACTGCTCCTTTTTGTTCCAGCCGATCATCAATGAAGATTGGAATGCGTTGGTACGTATTGGCCCAATTGCGGTCCCCGCAGCCGAAGATCGCATAGTGAACACCATCCAATGTGTTACCCTTGCTTTCCTTCAGCCATGAAACGAAGTCACCCGCATTATCCGGGGGATTTCCATTATAAGATGCCGAGACTATAAGAACAGCTCCTTCTTGAGGAAGCCGATCGGTGTAATCATTTAAATGGGCAACCTCGGCATTGAAGCCTTGTCGCTTCCCTGTTTCAGCAAGGTCACGAGCAATCCCTTCCGCTGTTCCCATATTTGATCCAAACAGGACGAGTAATGGTGTCCCATGTGCTGATTCAATTGGAGATGCCGCGGCTTCTTTGTCCGCTGACTTTGATTCTGGAGAAGCAGCGGTAAATGAAATCGCCGGCTTCCTCGGTGAAACGTGCATGGTCAATCCGTCTGGTTTGAGAGTCAACGTTTCTTTAACATCCAATTGATATTCTTCATGATCAATCAAGTCAAAGTGCTGTAAAACCATGCCGAGCACCAATGTCGCTTCATGAAGGGCAAACTGCTGTCCGATACAGGCGCGCTGCCCGTTTCCAAACGGTTTATAAGCATGATAAGGGATTGAATCCAAATCCTCGAACCGCTCAGGAATGAACGATTCAATGTCATCACCCCAAACGGATGGATCACGGTGAAGCTCGGGAATCAGCAGCGAGAATACATCACCTTTCTTCACATTGTATTTTCCACCCAGCATGGTATCTTCTTTCGCATAAACGGAAAACGCCGGAGGAGTCGGCCACAGACGAAGCGTTTCATTCAGCACCATCCGGACATATTTCAGCTTTTTCACTTGTTTGTAATCAGGAACATCATCACCCAGCACTTCATCGACTTCCTGCTGCGCTTTTTTTAACTTGTCTCTGTTATTCATGAGGAAATAGATGGCGAACGATAGGAGACCGCTCGTCGTTTCATGCCCAGCTATTAAAAAGGTAATGATTTGAAAACGAATATTTTCATCATCCAGTGATACACCCGTTTCAGGATCTACTCCTTTCAACATATGGGAAAGAAGGTCATCTTCTCCCTGATCACCATTTTGTTTTCGTTCAGTAATCAATTCATCCACTAGAGAGAACATATATTGAATGTCCTCCCTGAATTGTTTTTTAGACTTAATCATCAGTTTATCTTGGATGCCAAGTCGCTGCGTTTGGCTCATCGCTTCATCCAAAGCACGCACCATACTGGTGACAAAAGGATGGGTGGTATCCCGATAAAAACTGTTAAAGCGGTAATTGAACCCGCAGAGTCCGATCGTATCCAAGGTCAATCGTGTCATATCTTCAGGAACATCTATCTCATCAGCTGGATTCAGGCGAGCCCATTTTTGAATGAGTTGGGTAGCAAGATCCACCATTTTAGCATGATACCCCTTCATTGCCTGCTGGCTAAAGCTGGGCAGCAGGATGTTATGGGCCTTTTTCCAATTCGGCTCCGTCGTTTCACTTGTGAAAAGACCATCGCCACCAAACGCTCTCACTTTTTGTAGGGCTGGACCGACTTTCTTATCAAACCTAGTTTCATCACATATCTCTTTTGCGAGGGCAGCACTGGATACGAATGTAGTGATTCGACCCGGAAATTGAAACTGAAAAACCGGCCCAAGTTCTCGTGCCAGCTTCATGAAAGACTGAAGCGGCTTATCCTTATCAATGATAGGCAGGCTGCCTAGGGGGCCATATGTCTTTGGCTGTGGAAACTGAGTTGTTTTTTCCATTTTATTAGCACCTCTTTCAATAGTGTAGATTCACGGAATGAACATTCATTCCGTTTATAATTAAAAATGTCTCAAGCGTGCAATCGGACTGCATCCCAAAAGCTTTCTTCCACATCTTCCAAAAGTTTTGGTTCAGGTTCTAACTCCCCGATGCGAACAAGTCGCTCAAGCTCAAGAAATGCTCCGTAAATGATGGCAATCAAAGCTGAAGAAGGAATATCCTTAATTTCTTTTTTCTCTTTTCCTTCATCAAAGAAATTTTTAAATATATCCAATAGCCCTTGAAAGCTAGCATGACTATCTTCATTTAAAAAATGGGCTCCACTATGTATTTTAATAAAATAAAGAGCTTGGTCCTGCTCGGTTGTAAAGTGAACCATTGATTTAAAAATATGGTGAAATTGATTTCTAATTGAATCTTCATGAGGAAATCCATTCTTGACCGTTTCAGTGAAAATATCCAAGTACTCTTGAAAAATCTTGTTGCCCAGCACTTCCTTATTCTCAAAATAGCGATAAATGGTACCCGCTCCAACTCCTGCCGATGTAGCAATCATCGGGATCGTTGTCGCATCATATCCCCGTTCTGCGAATAGCACTAAAGCGCTGGATACTATACTGTCTCGTTTATTTATTGCAGTGATCATAATGATTCACCCCTTTTTTACAAGATGCGGAATGAATGTTCATTCCTTTTAGTGTAAGTGTATACCCAATAAAATCCCATCTCAATCACGCATACTACCCATATTTTGTGAATTCTTTGTTAACGGAGGGGGATAAAAGACTGAAAGTATTTCTTTTTAAGGAATTAAATGGGTACTACAAACTATCATTTGCCCATAAAAAAAAGAGCTGATAGTGAAGTGAACCCAAAAAGTTAGACACTTTATTTAATTAGGCAGCCTTGAGGGCATGAATCCGGTAATCTACCGGGCTCATGCCTTTTAATTTTA
>NZ_JBHXAS010000109.1:0-15376 GCF_042727425.1 Peribacillus sp. NPDC060253 | reverse complement strand
TAATATTATTTATAAATATGAGGGTCAGTCTCGTAACGCCTTGGATGATGTTTCTTTTGATATTCATCAGGGGGAGTGGCTTGCGATTGTCGGGCACAATGGTTCCGGCAAGTCGACATTAGCGAAGTTACTGAATGGTCTTCAGTTTGCTAACTCAGGTACGATTACAATTAATGATCAACTTCTGACAGAAGAAACCGTTTGGGATGTACGCCAGAAAATTGGCATGGTTTTTCAAAACCCAGATAATCAATTTGTAGGCACTACAGTTCAGGATGATGTGGCTTTTGGTTTAGAAAACGCCGGTGTTTCTCAGCAGGTTATGGTGGAGCGTGTTCATGGTGCGTTAAATAAGGTTAAAATGAATGCCTTTCTTAATCAAGAGCCGCACCATCTATCCGGCGGTCAAAAGCAAAGGGTGGCCATTGCAGGTGTAATAGCCTTGCAGCCAGACATAATCATCTTAGATGAAGCAACCTCCATGCTTGACCCAAGAGGCCGTGAAGAAGTGCTTGAAACAGTAAGGGAATTAAAACAGGAAAACGAGATTACCGTCATATCTATTACCCATGATCTTGAGGAAGCTGCGAAAGCTGACCGAATGATAGTCATGAACCAAGGTCGGTTATATCGTGAAGGGCCGCCTCAGGATATTTTTGAATTAGAGGAAGAATTAATCGCTCTTGGTCTGGATATTCCCTTTTCAGTGAAACTAACCAAAGAGCTGCAAAAAAATGGTGTTCGTGTAGTTGATGGGCATTTGACAGAGGAAGAGTTGGTGAAGGATTTATGCGAATTACACTCGATGATGTAGAATACCGCTATCAGGTGAATACTCCTTTTGAACATCTAGCCCTTCATGATGTCAATATTTCAATGGAGCCGGGAACCTATACCGCAATCATCGGGCATACAGGCTCCGGTAAATCGACGCTACTGCAGCATTTAAATGCTCTTTTAAAGCCGACGAAGGGTCGGGTCTTCATTGGGGACCGGACAATTGAGGCAGGAAGAAAAGAAAAGGCATTGAGGCCAATTAGACAAAAGGTCGGAATCGTTTTTCAATTTCCGGAACATCAGCTATTTGATGAAACGGTTGAAAAAGATATATGTTTCGGACCCATGAATTTTGGGGTTTCTGAAGACGATGCTAAGAAACTGGCCAGGAAAGCCATCGCGCAAGTTGGACTGAGTGAGGAGATCCTTGAAAAATCTCCATTTGACTTATCCGGTGGTCAAATGCGACGAGTGGCCATTGCTGGTGTGCTGGCCATGGAGCCTGAAGTATTGGTGCTGGATGAGCCTACCGCTGGACTGGATCCACGAGGACGCAAAGAAATCATGGACATGTTTTATGATTTGCATAAAGTAAGGGGCATTTCAACAATTCTGGTGACACATAGTATGGAGGATGCAGCCAAGTACGCGGATGACATCATTATCATGCATCAGGGTACGGTGTTCAAAAAAGGAACTCCCCAGGAAATCTTCTCCGAGCCGGAGCAATTACTTGAACTTGGATTGGATGTCCCTGATACGGTCCGTTTTCAGCTTAAGCTCCAGAAGGAATTAGGCGTCCGATTTGATCATCCATGTCTTAATATCGGTGAATTAGCGATAGAGATAGATAAAGCCATGAAACGGGGGAATCGATAATGCTGGAGAAAATGATTATCGGGCGTTATGTCCCTGCTGACTCTCTGATACACAGGATGGATCCAAGGGCTAAGCTGCTCCTCGTTTTTTTGTTTGTTTGTGTCACGTTTTTGGCGAATAATGCCGTTTCTTATGGTTTACTTGCGGTATTTACGATCCTTTTAATCAGCCTTTCGAAGATACCGCTTCGCTATCTTTATAATGGGTTAAAACCTATCTTTTTCTTAATCGTATTTACATTCCTTCTCCATATACTGTTTACAAAAGAAGGGGAATTGCTTTTTGAATACGGTTGGCTTGAAATCTATGAGGGCGGTTTAATTCAAGGTTTGTTCATATCCGTAAGATTTACTTTACTAATTCTTGTTACGTCACTATTAACTTTGACGACAACCCCGATTTCCATTACCGATGGAATGGAAGAGCTGTTGGGACCCTTGAAAAAGTGGAAAATGCCAGTTCATGAACTAGCATTGATGATGTCCATTGCCCTTCGATTCATACCAACGCTAATGGAGGAAACGGAAAAAATCATGAAAGCCCAAACGGCAAGGGGCGTTGATTTTTCATCAGGTCCAATAAAGGAACGGGTTAAATCGATTGTACCGTTGCTCGTTCCTTTATTTGTGAGTTCGTTCAAACGAGCGGAAGAATTGGCCACCGCCATGGAGTCAAGAGGATACCGTGGAGGGGAAGGTCGAACGAAATACCGCCAACTGGATTGGAAAACAATTGATAGCCTTTTGATGGTCTTTCTAGGTCTTCTTACGGTCATGTTATTTTTATTACGTTCATAATAAGGAAGAGTAACTATGCCAAAATATAAATGTGTAATTGCTTATGATGGCACGGAATTCGCTGGTTATCAGGTACAGCCGGAGAAGCGTACCATACAAAGTGAGTTCGAAGCAGTCTTGGCTCAAATGCACAAAGGCACGATTATAAAAATGACTGCTTCAGGCAGGACAGATTCAGGCGTCCATGCAAAGGGGCAGGTCATACACTTTGAATCACCCCTTACATTTCCTACTGAAAATTGGGTAAAGGCGTTCAGTGCCCTGCTTCCGACCGATATCGTCGTTCTGGAAGTGGATATCGTGCCTGACGACTTTCATGCGAGGTTCCATACGACTGGGAAAGAGTACCGTTATATCATAGACCGCTCTAAACTTCGGGATCCGTTTCAACGGAATTACGCCTATCATTATCCTTATCCATTAGACGTAAATGCGATGAGGGAAGCAATTTCCCATTTGGTAGGAACGCATGACTTCACAAGTTTTTGTTCGGCAAAAACGGAAGTGGTCGATAAAGTTCGGACCATACAAGCAATCGATTTTGAAGAGAGCGATCGATTCATGGTTTTTCGATTCGATGGGGAAGGGTTTTTGTATAATATGGTGCGTATATTGGTTGGAACGCTTTTGGAAGTCGGAAGCGGCAAGATGGCACCCGGGGATATAATTGAGATATTGAACAAAAAAGACCGCAGTTTTGCAGGGAAAACAGCACCAGCCCAAGGCTTGTATTTATGGAAAGTATTTTACAAATAAAATTATTTTTCTGTGATACCAATTTTTTTACAACAGGTAAATCCGATGACATCAGTAATGAAGCGGCTTGACGCTATACTGACCGTTTCGTGGAGTTGCAGAAAGTGTTTTATAGACAACTTATCCTAGTGTAACATTCCCTTGACAATGAATCTGGGAGCAGTTAATATAATATGGTATGTATTTTAATCCCACGATAAGCCCCGGAAGTTTATTGTGATTGAAAATAAATATAAAAAATTAAAAAGTTTTTTAGGAGGTTAACCATGCGTACGACATTTATGGCGAAAGCTAATGAAGTAGAACGTAAATGGTATGTGATTGACGCTGAAGGCAAAACTTTAGGTCGCCTTTCTACTGAAGTAGCATCCATCTTACGTGGTAAACATAAACCAACTTTTACACCTAACATTGACACGGGTGATCATGTAATCTTAATCAATGTTGAGAAAATCCACTTGACTGGTAAAAAATTGACTGACAAAATTTATTACCGTCACACTATGCATCCAGGCGGTCTTAAAACTAGAACTGCTCTTGAAATGCGTACAAACTACCCTGAGAGAATGCTTGAACTTGCTATCAAAGGTATGCTTCCAAAGAATTCTCTTGGTCGTCAAATCTACAAAAAATTACACGTATACGCTGGAGCTGAGCACCCACACGCTGCTCAACAACCAGAAGTATACGAATTACGCGGATAATTACTAAGGAGGTTACTATCTTGGCACAAGTTCAATATTATGGTACTGGTCGCCGTAAGAGCTCAGTAGCTCGTGTACGTTTAGTACCAGGCGAAGGTCGCATCGTTATTAACGGTCGTGACATTAATGAATATATTCCTTTCGCAGCATTACGTGAAGTTGTTAACCAACCACTTGTTGCAACAGAAACTACTGGAAATTATGACGTTCTAGTAAACGTTAGCGGTGGTGGATACACTGGTCAAGCTGGAGCAATCCGTCACGGTATCGCTCGTGCATTACTTCAAGTTGATCCAGAATACCGTCCATCTCTTAAAACTGCTGGTTTACTAACTCGTGACCCACGTATGAAAGAGCGTAAAAAATACGGTCTTAAAGGCGCGCGTCGTGCACCTCAGTTCTCAAAACGTTAATCTATACGTTGTCAGCCCTTTCTCGGATTCAGAGGAAGGGTTTTTCATGTGTAAAAGAACGTAACTTTCTGGGTCATTAAAGGTGATATATTTGCGTTGCATTGGTCAGTTTGATTTTACAAACAAATCTTTTCCTTTAAAAAGACTCTTGCTAAAGGTTAATAGCATCTGAAAACGCCTAAAATGACATCTTGCCGGCGTGTAAATTGTATTGTTGACCCATTCCACTTGGGTCTCTTTAAAAAGGGCGCAGGAGCAATCTGGAGAGAATAAAGAGTTTTTCTCAAGAAAGGCAGCCTTTTATAACTTGTACGACTATTTCAAGGATATGGAACAGGCGAATGTTCTGGATGATATAATGGATAATGGATTAAGTTTGCTGACTAGGTTAAAAAAATGTCAGAAGTGGGTATTGAATACTGTGAAACCGTCTGGGGTTTGAAAACTTTTTTAGAAAAGATTGCATATGAGTCTGAACGAATTATAATTGAAAAGCGGCTTGTATCGATTACTTCAAAAAAACATTCAAGTTATGGGAATGTTGGCAGAAAGACTCAGTACAGGGTTTAAATAATTATTTTTTATAAAAAGAGTATGCAGCATCTTATCTTGCTCTTGATCGAAAGGCTCAGGTAAACGATGCGCCTGGTTTTTCTTCTTCAACTGACGGGGCAGATTTGTTTAAGTTCATTTTTTCATACAAACTTTATTTGAACAAAATAGCATTTGTAGTAATTTTATCTATTAATAATTGTAATACACTATGATATGGTTATAATTGAAGCAGAAAAGGTATGTGACTAGGTCACGCTGTGACGCCTAAGCAAAAGCGCCTACATCCTTTCTGAAAATATAGGGAGTGAGGAAGGTTAAAATGAGCAGCAGAGAAACTAAAACAGACGTCATCTTAATTGGCGCCGGAATCATGAGTGCGACATTGGGGACACTTCTGAAAGAATTAGTACCGGAATGGGAAATCAAAGTGTTTGAGAAGCTCGAAAACGCAGGTGAGGAAAGCTCTAACGAGTGGAATAATGCTGGAACAGGGCATGCTGCACTGTGTGAGCTTAACTACACAACTGAAAAACCAGACGGATCTATAGATATAAGCAAAGCTATTAAAATTAATGAACAGTTTCAACTTTCAACACAGTTCTGGTCTTACCTTGTAAACAGAAAGCTGATAAAAAATCCGCAGGACTTTATCATGCCATTGCCTCATATTAGTATGGTAC
The DNA here is from genome assembly GCF_042727425.1 of Peribacillus sp. NPDC060253. NCBI lineage: Bacteria > Bacillati > Bacillota > Bacilli > Caryophanales > Bacillaceae > Peribacillus > Peribacillus sp. NPDC060253. Next base: position 9,815 of record NZ_JBHXAS010000109.1, on the reverse strand, counting down.
AAGGGGATAATGATGTAACGTTCTTAAAGAAACGTTTTGAAGCCCTATCAAATAACCCTCTATTCCAAGGGATGGAATTTTCTGAAGACCCAGCAAAACTGATGGAATGGATTCCGCTTATTATGCAAGACCGTCCATCGAATGAAGCCATAGCGGCAACAAAAATCGACTCTGGAACAGACGTAAACTTTGGTGCTTTAACAGGGATGTTGTTTGACCACTTAAAAACTAAAAACGTCGATATCAAATATAAACATAGTGTTGATAATATTACACGTACTAGCGATGACTCATGGGAATTAAAAGTGCGTAATGTCGATAACGGCAGTGTCGAACGCCATGCTGCAAAATTCGTCTTTATCGGAGGCGGTGGCGGAAGTCTGCATTTACTGCAAAAATCTGGTATTCCTGAAGGGAAACACATTGGCGGATTCCCTGTAAGCGGTATTTTCATGGTGTGTAATAATCCAGAAGTTATTGAGCAACATCATGGAAAAGTATACGGGAAAGCTAAAGTTGGTGCTCCACCAATGTCTGTTCCGCATCTTGATACACGATATATCGACAATAAAAAATCATTGCTATTTGGACCATTTGCCGGCTTCTCACCGAAGTTCTTAAAAACAGGTTCAATGTTCGATTTAGTAACTTCCGTAAAACCGAATAATGTCTTAACCATGTTGGCAGCTGGCGCAAAAGAGATGTCATTGACAAAATACCTGATCCAGCAAGTTATGTTATCGAAAGAACAGCGCATGGAAGAGTTAAGAGAGTTTATCCCGAACGCTAAGATTGAGGATTGGGATTTAGTGGTAGCTGGCCAACGTGTGCAAGTTATCAAAGATACTGCTGAAGGCGGCAAAGGAACGCTTCAATTCGGTACGGAAGTTGTTAGTGCAGCTGATGGCTCGATTGCAGCATTACTAGGTGCTTCTCCGGGAGCTTCCACTGCAGTTCACGTAATGCTTGAGGTATTTAAAAAATGCTTCCCGCAACATATGAAAGAGTGGGAACCAAAACTCAAAGAAATGATTCCTTCTTATGGCATGTCACTAATGGGAAATCCAGAGCTTCTGCATGAAATTCATACTTCAACAGCAGAGACGCTTGGATTAAGCGATAAAGAGTTAGTCCATAATTAATTCTTTAGATGTAGAAATAAAGGTATTTAAGAAAAATGTTTAAGCAATGGACAATCGATTTCACGATGAAGAGTTTGAAAAGGCAGTGAATGAAAAACAGAGATAATATATAAATTTACTTTAGAAATGAGTAAATAATAAAATATCATTGAAAAAAAACACAGAACTTTTGATCTATCTTTGGATTGAAGGTTCTTTTTTTTATTATTTTCAGTTAGAGGGGTGAATGGTGAACTGTATCATAAGTGATCTATGTGTTTAATCCAACACTCACCTTGAAGTCAGGCCCTACAAAAATGGTCAATCTTTTTATAAACGAGTAATCCAATAAAATATTATAAGGGCATGTTTTTTAAAAAACATGCTCTTTTTTTTTGTTCGGTATCGGTTAATTTAGAGATTCTCCAATTTAATATCATGTCTTTATGGGAGGTGTAGCAAAGGCGTAATAACGAGCGTTAGGATGACAAACATATTGGGTTTATAAAAGTTCCAACCCATAAAAAAGATGACCCCTGTGCAATACAGGGATCACCGCCTAAAATAGCCTAGCCTCTTTTTTAACCTTAGCAAAAGGGATGGTTTATACGATGGACGTCCTTTTTTATCCTAATTGATCCTAAAGCCAAGATTGGAGTTTATCGTCGAGTAAAAGTTAAATGTCCTTTTATTAAACACGACTTGTTCCTTTTTGGAAATGTACAGTTTTTGATAATCGTTATACTGGACGAATACTTCATAGCTTGATGACTTAAGCTGATTAAGTGTCTCTAAATCCAATTCAGCAGTTGCCCTTCCATTTTCATTGACGTTCAAAGGAAATTTATATTCCTGAGTCACATTTTTACGGTCTCTAAGGACGATATGCTGTACCTTTTGAACATGATCACCATATATATCGACTGTTAGAGTATAACGATCTTGAAAGAATGAACCGCCATGGAAAAGGGCGAGCATTGGCACACGGATTTGTTTGTTTTTCTCCTTGGAAAGCGGGACATTCATATATGGTAAATTATTTTCAATCACATAATTTTTTATCTTCTCTTTCTTGTCCCATTTATATAATTTCTTGATATCATCATAACGGCCCTCAAGGAAAAGATCGTAGGCAACCTTATTGATCGGATGGAAAAAAGATTCCGATACATCATAGCTCAAATCTTTGGTCGTATCGATGACTTCCTGGAATTTATTGAAGTATTCTTCGGTATCTTCACTTTTTAAGAAATGATATCGATTGAACAATCTTGTAATGGAATCAAATTCATAAAGCCTGTTTAAGATCATCTTTTCCTTCTCTATATCCAACTGTTTACTCTTTACATAGTTGATCACTCGTATATTTGTATCCATTTTTTCCATGACATCAGTCTGTTTTGTTAGGGATGCGTCATTGTCATCCATTCGATTCAAATAATAAACGACTTGGGTCGTTGTCGAAATCGATTTACAATGTATAAGTACGTCAATGAAAAACTGTTTATCCTCTGCAAATTTCATCTCAGGGTACTGAATATTGTAATCTTTTAGCAATTTGAGCTTCATCATCCTTGCCCTTGGTCCTAGGTGATGAAAAAGATGCGGAATGGAGAATGGAGATACATTTCTCCTTTCCTTGCACGATTCATATTCACCGACTATTTTATTGCCCTTTGACCCCACTTCTATTGTTTTTCCCACTATATAATCATCATTGCTACCCTTGATTACCGTATATAACGATTTCAAACCGTCCTTATCCAACCAATCATCCGCATCCAGAAAAGTTATATAATCGGATTTTGCTAACTTTATGCCAAGGTTTCGTGGCTGGGCGGGTGTACCCGTATTATTTTTTAAAAAAACAACCATGATATTTTTATATGTATCGGCATATTCCAGCAAGATTTCACGTGATGAATCCGTAGATCCATCGTCAACAAGAATGTATTCTATATTTTTGAAACCAATTGATTGATTAATGACTGAATCGATGGTTTTTCGTAAAAAATTTTCTGCATTGTATACGGGGGAAACAACCGTTATTTTACTTTTTTTAAAGATAAAGCTGCTTTTATTTTTTATATAATATCCTTCTTCGTTATACGTTATATTATTTTCAATTTCAAAAGCTTTTCTTTTTGAATCAAATTGATCAGACATATATATCACTCCATTTATTTTGTAAGTTAAAAGATAGGGAAAATGAACGATTAAAATGGTGGATCGTTTGAATTTTGGATGCAACTATCTATCGGCAATTCTGTATGTTTCCATTTAGTTTTTACCTGTCCATCTAAGCTGCTTTATCCTTCGTATCATCTGAAGGAACATAACAGAGCTTCCTCTATATCCTTACTTTTTTTATTGCCCCACTTACTTTCAGTTTTGCATCATTCATACTCATACCTTAAGTTTTTAATACGTCCATTTGCAAGTATTAAGTCTGAAATCAGTGGGTACATTAGCATAACACATTTTTAAAGAGACTCCCCATTTTCTAATTGTTTTCCAGGATAATTGTACCATAACTATATTCCCGAGGATTTAATCGCGTAAACTTCATGTGCCAATCAAGGAAATCTATAACGAGTAGGTCTTTTATAAAAAACTTTCATTCCTCACAATAAATTGAAAATATTTCCTTACAAGTATAATCCTAACTCTTGGTATTTGCATTAATAGTTTTCCATCATTTGGGTCGAAGAGAAAGAAAGTCAGATGTATTATCGGTTTTGGAGAAGCGTATCTCTTGCAGGGCATAGCCTATAGAGTAGCTGATAAAGGGCAGGCAATGATGTTCTGATGAATAACCTGCGAGGCACGGGCAGTGAGCGACCTGAGTCGGTAAGGACAACCTCGGGAAGCACCCTGAGCAGCAAATTATAGGGAGTTAAAGATGTATTTCAAAAAAAAGCACAGCTTAAAGGATGAGCCTGAGCCTGAGCTTTATATTCTTGATTAGTCTTAACTGCCTAGGTTCTGTTTTTTATTCATATAAAGGATAAGCCCCACAAGAAAGCTCCTGAGTGCCTTTAAAATAGCTGCAGGGATGTAAGCCGTTGAAGGACAATGGGGAAGAATCATTGCATGTATCCCGACGAAGAACCCGAAATGGTGCAGTCTGTCTTTAAAAGAAGAAATCTGTTAACAAATCGCATCCTTCATGTTTTTCTTCAATACACATTCTGAACTTATCCTCATTATTTTTTGCCAATACAATCAATGAATGGTTCATGGTATAACGCAAAAACTAAATTATGTCTCGGGAAATAATTTGGGAAATGGGGTCTGGCCCCGGAGGTGAAAAATGACTGTGATATTAGGTTTACAGGAGATGCAAAGGGAAAGGCAATTGAAGTTCGAACGTAGGCTACTCAGGGACCTTTCTATTGCTGATATGAAGAGTAGGATTCAGCGTTACTTTGGACAGGATTTCATGGAAGTCTTGGAGGAAAGCTACTTTGATGTGGCCATCGAGGCATATTTATTAGGAGCTAACTATAGTAAGTTTGGTTATTATGGTGAGTCAGAGGACGATGTAAGGTTCCGGTGCCGGAAGGAAGAGAAGTTTTTGATCGATACTCTTTTTAACTTCATTTTGTATTGGCGGGAAGTCACAGCGAATAACGCTTTCAATGAAGGTTTGTTTTATTGTTGTGAGGGATTTGTAGGAGAGTGGTGGGTGGACGGTTTTAAGACTGGTGAAAAACGTTATAAAATGAAACTGCATTAAGAAGGCAAAAATTCCATTGTTTGTTCTAATTCCATGGTTTGTCCCATACTTTTTAATAGAGGGATAATGGAAGGAGAACGGTCATGCGCAGAAAGCTGAAATATACAGGAATCGCAATGGGATTGTTTGTCCTTTTTTTAATTGTAACTTTTAAATTTGTGGAAGATGATTCTTGGGACTCCTGGAACCTTCCTTTGGCAGGTAAGGTAATCGTTCTGGACGCCGGACATGGGGGTATGGATGGCGGGGCAAATGTACAAGAGGTAATGGAAAAGGAAATAGCCCTATCCGTTTCATTAAAGGTCCGGGACTATTTACAGGAACAGGGTGCCCTGGTTATCATGACGCGTGAGAAGGACGAGGATCTGGCGCATAGTAAAACGAAAGGAATACGTCAGCGAAAACAGGAAGACTTACGAAATCGGGTTGAAATGATCAATGATTCGGAAGCGGACTTATTCTTAAGCATTCATTTGAATTCTTTTCCCTCAGCATCATCGAAGGGAGCACAAACCTTCTATACGAACAGGTTTGAGGAAAATGAGCAGGTGGCAAAATTCATACAGACCGAAATCATAAGAAATCTTGAAAATACAAAGCGTGACGCAAAAACGATAAATCATGTGTATTTGATGAATAATGCCAAGAAACCGGGAGCACTTGTGGAAATAGGCTTCCTTTCCAATACAGAAGAAAGGGAACGCCTTATCAGTGATGGGTATCAAGATAAGATTGCCAGTTCGATTTATATGGGGATTTTACGTTACTTCACAGAGGAGAAACTATCGGATGAAAAGTGATTTCTGGGTCTTGTAGGGTACAAGGCCTTTTTATTTTTGGGGAAAATTCAGGAAAACGAATACAGGGCAGGATTATAAGCTTTCTTTCGGTAATATGGTATACTGAAATGGGAAAATAAAACGAATTCAAAGGGGTGCTCGACTTGCTAACAGAAGAGAAAGTACTGAATTTATTAAAGGATCTTAAAGACCCTTTTCTACATAAAAGCCTTGAAGATTCTAATGGAATTATAGAAATTAAAATAAAGCCTGAAAAGAATCATGTAAGCGTTAAACTTGCGATTGCAAAAACGGGGACTGCCGAGCAAATGCAAATGCAAACGGAAGTGGTGGACTTACTGAAAACGAACGGAGCTGAATCAGTAGGTATCCGCTTCACGGAACTTTCTGAAGACGAGTTGGCTAAACACCGTGAGAATATGCCGCAGGATGAAGTTGACCAAGGTTTACTAGGACCTAACAGCAAAACACAATTTATTGCGATTGCCAGTGGTAAAGGCGGAGTGGGTAAATCAACGATTTCAGTGAACTTCGCCACTTCACTTGCTCGTTTAGGTAAAAAGGTTGGACTGGTTGACGCCGATATTTATGGATTCAGCGTACCGGATATGATGGGGATAACAAAAAGACCGGTTGTTCGCGGGGAGAAAATCATACCTGTGGAACGATTTGGCGTTCAAGTTATCTCAATGGGCTTTTTTGTAGAAGATAACGCGCCCATCATCTGGAGAGGACCGATGCTGGGTAAAATGTTGAACAGTTTCTTTAATGAAGTGGAATGGGGAGAGTTGGACTATTTAGTCCTTGACTTACCACCGGGTACGGGCGATGTTGCATTGGACGTGCATACGATGCTCCCTTCATGTAAAGAAATCATCGTTACGACACCTCATCCAACCGCAGCCTTCGTTGCTGCAAGAGCGGGTGCAATGGCCATCAAGACAGAACACGAAGTCATTGGTGTCATTGAGAATATGTCGTTCTTCGAAAGTAAAACGACCGGTGAAAAAGAATATGTATTTGGAAAAGGCGGCGGCAAAAAGCTTGCAGAAGAGCTTCGTACAGAAGTTTTAGGTCAACTGCCCCTGCAACAGCCAGATTGGAACGAAGAGGATTTTGCTCCATCCATTTACGCAGCAGATCATAGGTTAGGCAGGATTTACGAGGATATCGCGAAAAAGGTCATAGAAAAGCTACAATAAAATGAAGGCTGATTCCATTGGGAATCAGCCTTATTTCATTCCTTCGCCTTTTTATCCTTATTTTCCTTCTCTACGGCTTTAGTAGCTGCTTTATCCAATCTCTCTTGTATTTTTGCTTGAACGAGAGGACTCTCCATTGTTTCGATGATCAGCTCTTTATAGACGGAACGCATTTCCTTGGTTTTTAATAATTTATTCATTTCTTTTTCCATATCCGGTTCTTTCAATATATCCATGATCATTCCGCGATACTGCGGATCAGCGGTTAAATCCTTCAATAGCTTTTTATGTTCGTCTTCTAGAGCTTTAGCATAAGCGGAAGCGAATTCAGGATCCTTAAATGTCTTTTTCCAAAATTCCTTTCCTTTATCTGAAGTGATCATATCTTCAATGGACTTCTTTATGACATCAGAATCCATAATAAGTTCAGCCTTCGTTTTATCATCGGAAATGATATCCTGGATGGCTTTTTTTCCATCATCTGTTTTCAAGATATCGACGACCATTTTCTTTGTCTCTTCATACTCCATTTTATCTGCACCTGTTCCATTTTGAGCACAACCGGAACAAACGAGTAAGAATGACGTGAAAAGCAAAGCAACTCCCACTCTCATACGCAGGGCCCCTTTCATCCTTCTTAATGTTAATATGGTTCCAATCGGCGATATTATTCTATGGTGGAATAAGTGGATTTTTCCAAATTTGGTTGGTACAATTAAGGAAATGAAATAGAAATGTATGGAGGAAAACAATGAACAGCCGTAATTTAGTTAAATTGTTTTTAACAACATTGCTTATCGGTGGTGTAACGGGCGGAGTTGTAGGGTTCTTGGCTCGATGGAGTGAGTTCAAGCCTTATTTTTCTTCTTTTGAAGTCAGTGCCATCCTATCTACTTTTATTTGGTTATTCGGTGTTGGCTTAATTTTTAGTGTCATAAGCCAAGCTGGCTTTTTTGCTTATTTAACGATCCATCGTTTTGGTCTGGGAATATTTAAAAGCGCTTCCTTATGGAATGCCGTTCAACTTGTACTTATCCTTTTTGTTGTATTTGATCTAGTTTATCTGCGGTATCTTAGCTTTGGTTCAGGCGAGGGGATTAGTTCCTACATCGTGTTAGCATTGGTCGTATTGGCCGCAGGGCTGATTACAGCTTATTTCAAAATGAAACAGACGAATGCCCAGTCCTTTATGCCTGCCTTGTTTTTCATGGTCGTGGTCACGGTATTGGAGTGGGTGCCCGTTCTGAAAACCAACGTTGAAGGCTGGCTTTACTTCATGCTGTTTCCGTTGCTGTTCTGCAATGCTTATCAATTATTGATTTTAGGCAAATTGATCGAACGTTCTCAAAAAGAATTAGCTAGTAAAAGAGCACATAAGCCAACTGGAACGAAGGAAAAGAAAATGAAAGCGGGCGAATTAGGTAAGGGTAGCTAAGCTATTTGTAAGTTGGACCATACATAAGGAAGTCAACATAAAAACTGCGTACTAATGGTTAGGGGGACCATTGGTACGCAGTTTTCCGTTTTTTGCAATATTATTCATTGAAGGGTGTTAGTGAATTTCCTCACTGCTTGCTGATGAATTGGAAATCATTTCTGAGACGTTAACGAAGTTTAAATTTTTGGAGCGAAGTTCATCTAATAGTTCTGGCAGTGCCTTATTCGTTTGTTTTGCTGAGTCAGATGCATGTAACAAGATGATATCCCCTTTTTGGGCCTTGTTGATGTTTTGGACGATCCGATCCACACCTGGATTGGTCCAATCCTTTGAATCGATGCTCCAGTGAACCACAGTATACCCAAAATTCTCACTGATCTTTAAAAGACGTTTATCAAAATGACCGGTGGGCGCCCGTAAAAGTTCTATATTCTTCACATTCAGTTTTTTAAATACTTCCTGTGCTTTAGATATATCCCGGATGATTTCTTGATCTTCCATTTCGGAGTAATCTTTATAATCGTAACCAAGCATACCGATTTCATATCCTTCTTTCCCGATTTCCGCTACTATTTCTGGATGACGCTCAGCCCACGATCCGGAAAGGAAAAAAGTGGCTGATTTAATTTTTTCCCTTTTTAATGTTTCTATTATCGGAGCTGCTTTCTCGTCACCCCAGCCAATATTGAACGTAATCGCGACATTCTTTTCCCCTTTATAAACCGCTTTTGGTCCATCCTCTGTAGAAAAAACAGGGGCATGAAGAATGTTTTGTACAAAAAGGAACCAAGCGGTAAACAATGCCGTTAGTAATATTAACGAATAATATTTGATGTTCTTTGCTTGAAGCACCATGAAAAATTTCATAAATCCATCCCCTTGTCCAAAAGACTCTTGTCTTCAAATTTATGCACGAGGATTTTTGTTATGCAAAAAAATCTATTGAAACTTCATAAAATCGTTGGGAATGGGGAAAGATGTCTGGTGGAGGTGTGAATCATGCTCGGTTTATTGATTAATGATAAAGAAAAGATGGAATTGGAGTACTTGTTAAAAAGAGAGATGGATGAAATACTATTCGATTTGCAGGATGAAAGAATTGATCACTTAGTCAAAAGGGCAATAAGTGAAAAATATAATATCCTTTTCAGGCTGTTTAAAAGGGTAAGTACTGAGGAGGAATGCCTGATGTATATGAGGGTGAAAACAAACTTAGCCAAAAGGAATCAGTCATGATATTTAAATGTGAATAATAATCAAAAAATCTATTGACTATTAATTTATACGCTGGTATATTATAAAAGTTGCTGCAACATAAGGGCTTTCGAAAAAGAGTGAAAAAAACTTTTTTGAAAAAACTTATTGACGAAGTAGCGATAAGGTGTTAAGATATTAAAGTCGCTAAGAGAGATAGCGAGTAATTGCTCTTTGAAAACTGAACAAAACAAAGCGCCAACGTTAAATTTTAAGTGAGCACACACTATCAAAAAAGCAAAATGAGCAAGTCAAACATTT
>NZ_JBHXAS010000108.1:0-15880 GCF_042727425.1 Peribacillus sp. NPDC060253 | reverse complement strand
TTGGAGGGCTATTTGTCATGAACAAAAATAGTATATCATAAGGGAAATGAAAATTTCAGAGAAAGATATTGACATCCTATTAGCTGGTTTAGTTCTTTAAAGAGCAGCGACGATTAGTTATATACTTATCTGAATTTCCGATTAAATATACGCTTTGTTGAATTACACCTGAAAAAGCTACTCCTAAAGATTGATATCTCTGGAGTAGCTCCTACTTTATAACTTTCTATATTTTCCTGGTACTCTGGAATCGAATATAGGAACATCTTTTCTTATTTGGAGTACTTTCTCTAAATCTAAAGTTGCCTTTAATTCACCAACTTCTTGATCTAATTTTTGAATAATGTCTCCCCATGGATCTATAATTTGTGAGCAACCTGCGAATTCCACTCCTAATTTTGTACCCGTTACATTTGATGCAACAACATACATTTGGTTCTCAATTGCGCGTGCACGAAGTAACGTATTCCAATGTGTTTTCCTTGCCAGTGGCCACTCCGCAACGATATGTAACACTTGAATACCTTGTAATGCTAAGTCACGAATAATTTCAGGGAATCGTAAATCGTAACAAATAATAATTCCCATTTTCACACCTTCAAGTTCGAACACTTCCACTTGATTATGACCGCCCGTTAAAAACTTGGGCTCATCTAACATCGGAACAAGGTGCATCTTGTCATATTTATGAACAATCTCACCCATTCGATTTACAATAACCGCACGATTAAAGATATCTTTACCTTCTAATATGGCAATTGAGCCACCCACCAAGTTAACATTAAACTTCTTAGCTAGTAATTGTAAAAATTCAATGGATTGATTGCCATCCGCTTTACAAATTTCCTCCAATTCCTCCAACGCATAGCCCGTAGACCACATTTCAGGAAGTACTACTACATCCACATCATCACTATAGTTACCTTCTAACCAGCGTTCAATGATTTTCCTATTCTCTTCAGGATTACCAACTACTAAATCCATTTGAAATACTAAATAATTCACATTTGTCACTCCTCTTAATTATATTTAGTTTAGTAATGAAGTATCAGGTTTCACAAACAACCATAAAATAGCTGCAATAAACACAGGGATTACAGTTACTCCTAATGTGATATTCCACCCAAAGTTTTCTGCTAACCACCCACATAATAACGGTGATACAAACGCGCCTAGATTTCCCCACAAGTTCATCCAACCTGAAACCGAACCTGAAAAGTTTCTTCCAAGGTCTGTAGCAGAAGCCCATGAACACACTACTGTGAATCCTAGTGAACCCAAGCATAATGATAACCATAAAACATTCATATAAGGTGATGTTGTCATAACAGCAAGGTACATTGATATAATAAATACTATTAAACCTGATATAGCTAAAGAGGATCTTGATATTTGCTTTGAAAAACCTTTACGTACTAAGTAGTCAGAAAGGATACCACCAGTCATTACAGTTATCAGTATTGCTAACCAAGGTAAGCTTGCAGCAAATCCCATTTTACTTAATGAGAACCCTCTATCTTCCAGTAAATAGGTAGGTAACCAAACTAAAAAGAAAGTAATAATATATAAAACAACAAAATATTGTACTCCTAACGCCCAAAATCTATAGCTTTTCAGAAAAGTATTCCATGGGGCTCTAACTTTAGCGGTATCAATAATTTCCCTGTCTTCAAGTATATATTTTTTTTCTTGTTCATTCACTAATTTATGTATTTCTGGATAGTCTCGGGCTATAACATACCATACACCCGCAATGATTATTCCTATTAATCCAAAAATATAAAATACAGCTTGCCAACCAAAATATTGATAGATATAAACCGTAACGATAGGGGCAATAACTGGTCCAAAATATGAACCGGCCAATAAAGCACTAGATGCTCTGGCCTTTTCATCTCTTCTAAACCAGTTTGTATTAAATACGGCGTTAGCTGGAAACATCGGTCCTTCACCTATCCCAAATAAGAATCTCACCATAAACAATAGACCGTGAGATTTAACTATACCCGTCAAACCCGTAAATACTGACCACCATACTAAAGCAAAAGTGATCATTTTTCTTGGACCAAACTTTTCTGCCAAAAGTCCTGCTGGAATTTGAACTAACGCATAACCTAATGAGAATAATGAAGCAAGCATGCCAAACTGAACTTTATCTAAGCCTAAATCATCCATCATTGGCTTTGCTATTATTGAAATATTTGATCTGTCCATGTAAGCGATTACACCTATTATAAAGAAAAAGAATGCTAGTCCCCATCTAACTTTTGTAGGTTTCTTTTTCAAAACAATCCCCCCTTAATAAACAATGGAATAATGATGTTTAATTTTTCTGTTTAACTTGGGGTGTTCAATTTCATATTCAAATTTATCACCAAAAATAAAACCATTTTTTGTAGGAACAGTACCTGAGAAAATAACAGTATGTTTTAAATCCTTTTCCCCCAACTTATCCAGCTTTTCTAATAAAACATCAACCTCCAAGAGTGCTTCTAAAGTGTCTTCTTGATATAAACATTTTTCTCCATTTGAAGTAACATAAGATCGTAAAATAATAGTATCCCAGTCTTCTTTTAAATCTGTTAATCTCCAAAAATCAGTTGCAAGAGGTTTATCACATATTGATTTAGACTTTAAAATATCTTCTTTTTCTAATTCTCGATCAGTATGATCGCTGCCAAGGGTAACCAACCATTCTTTTCCGTCATGGAATAACACATACTCTGTTTCCCCTGAAGAAAATTTGCTTCCATTACATTCGTTGGAAAAATTTAATTGTTCTACTTTTTGTGGATATATCATTGGTACATTAGGTGGAGGTGCAATTCCTAATTCTTTTAATTCATCTATGTGTTCTTGAATTTTTTCTTTATTTCGTCCCCCATATCCAACAACGATTACTTTATTAATATCAATTTCATGTTTTTTAACCTCTCCATTAGAAAGATGTAAATTAATTACTTTTCTCATTTGAATTCCTCCTCAATTGATTAATAATTTCATTTTTGGTATTTTCCACATGGTTATTTGATGCTACCAGAAGTTGATTAATATCTTGTGATTTTAAACCTTGCACAATTGCTTTATGTTCAGATATTGTTTCCTCGATACGCGACTTCTCAGTTATTGCTTTTAACCCAAACCATCTAATTTGATCCCCAATTTCCTCAAACCATTTTTCTAATCGCTGATTTTTGGTTAATAATACAATTTCAGAATGGAACTCTTTATCTAATTCAATAAATCTTTGGTGATCTGTTTTATTTTTTTCTTGCTCCTCAATGTAACCTTCTAATACTTTTATTTGTTCTAGAGTAATATTTCCACACATTTTTTCTAATGAGAATCGGTCAATAATCATTCGAATTTCCATGACTTCCATTACATTTTCCTCTGTTATTTCATTAATAAATGTACCAACCCGTGGTTTTGAAATTATCCATTTTTCTCTTTCTAACAACGATAGAGATTCTCTGACAGGAGTCCTACTTACACCTAATTTTTCACTTAGATCTCTCTCATAGATTGCTTGACCAGGTAGTAGTTCATAATTCAAGATTGATTTCTTTATTGCTTCAAAAGCTATATCTCTTAACGGCATAACTGTATCTATTTTTTTCATTTTTCCTCCTATTGGTATGTGGTATACCAACTGTATCACAAGCTGAAAATTCAGTCAATTTAAAATAAACAGATTTCTAAAGCGCCTTGTGTTGAATCGTCAAAACGTACCAACGCTTGAAGGGACAAAAGAGAAAACATACGAAGGCGTATCTAAAGGTGCATACGTTATATCGAAAGTTGATGATGGACTTTCTGTCTGAAAGATGTAAAATATAGGTTTAATTGAAGTTCAACTTATATACATAATGGAGTTTAATAAAGGTTAAAGTGAAAATTCAATCAGGAGGAATTTTTCAATGGCTTTGTCCGAAATGAATAGTAAATTGTTTAGAATGATTAATAATCTAGGTAAACAATACCCCGATTTAAATCCTTTCTTTGTATTTATCGCCGAATACATGATTTTTTTCTTAGTATTGGCAGTCCTGATGTTTTTGTTTTCTCGAAGAAATAAAAATAGAATCATGGTAATCTGTGCATCTATTACATTAGTTATCTCAGAAATATTCGCGAAAATAGTAGGGCAAGTCCACTCGAATTATCAACCATTTGCTGAGTTGCCAAACGTTAATAAGTTAGTTGAAAAAGCAGTCAATAATTCCTTTCCAAGCGACCATACGATCATATTTTTTTCAATTTGTATAACCTTCTGGTTGTTCAAAAGGGGTTGGGGATTTTTATGGGTAATTTTGGCAGTCCTTGTAGGGATTTCGCGAATTTGGGTAGGTGTCCATTATCCAGCAGATGTTCTTGTTGGAGCCATCATCAGTATCGTTTCAGCCATGATCGTTTACAAAATTGTTCCTAGTTTAAGACTGACCAAGAAATTTTTGGGGAATCGAGAGAAGGGAGAACAATCCATTTTATCTGCCCTTTCCAAACATAAGAAAGGTAAGTCAAAGGAATTTTAAAAAAGAGTTACTTAATATACTGCCAAATTAGCAGACCAAATCGATCATTACTTCACTTGCACTTGTTGTTTTAAGTCTTGTTTCAAGAACCGAACGGAACGAAGCAAATGGAGCAGGACATAAAATGATGTATTTATCAAAAGAAAAACATTCTGATGTTCTTGAAATGAAAGAATTATTAAACATTATGTTTTAATTAACCATTCTTCATCTAAAAGGTCGATAGTTTAACAAAAGGGTTGCTGCGGCAACCTTTTTTGTATGGAACTAAAGGGGCAGGGTAGTTTAACAAACAGGATTTATTTTACGGCTTATAGAAAGTCATATTAAGGAGGGATATTCAGATGTCAAACCATGAAAACGAAGAAATGCTAACAGGAGGGAATGTCTCTAGGGTTTATCGTTCGGGAGATACTGTACGACGAGAATTAAAGCCAGATAGTCCTAAAATTCATAAGCTATTAAAGCATTTGGAGAACAAAGGTTTCAGTTATGCCCCAAAGTTTTTAGGTATTGATGAAAAAGGAAGAGAGATATTATCATTTATTGAAGGAAAAGCTGGTAATCATCCTTTAAAAGAATACATGTGGTCTGATGATGTCTTAATAAAAGTAGCGAAAATGCTCCGTCTGTATCATGATTCAGTGAGTGATTTTTCATTTGATGATAGCTGGCAATCGATAGATAACACCCCCCAGCAATTTGAGGTAGTATGCCATAATGATTTTGCGATATACAACATTATTTTTAAACATGAAAGCCCAATAGGTATTATTGATTTCGATGTTGCTGGACCTGGTCCAAAACTTTGGGACATGGCTTATACTCTTTATACTATTGTCCCCTTAAGTAGATTTTATTTTTCTGAAACAGGTGAGAAAGTTTATTATGATTCATTACAGCACGCTAACCGTATTAAACAAAGAGTTAGATTGTTTTTTGAATCTTACGGTGAGGGGATAGAAGAAGATTATTTGGAAATGGTATTGCTACAATTGGAAGGTTTATGTAAAACAATTACAAGAAAAGCCAGTGAAGGTGACATTGCTTTTCAAATGATGATAGATGAAGGGCATCTTGAACATTATCAAAACGATATTAAATTCATTCGTGAAAATGGAAAAGGGTGGATTTAAGTGTGGGTTTTTGTTGAACGTCTTGAACATCATGGATCCGATTATACAAGTGAACCATCTCGTGCATTAGGGTATCCATTGTTTCGTAGAAATCCAAGTCAAGAAATTCTGGCGTTAAGTTAATTTCAAACATCTTATGTAAAAACGGCAGCATTGTAGGTATACCTTATAAAATAACCGAACTGGAACTTATTATTCACTTTGTTTTTTACCCGAATTACATGACAGATTCTTGTTACTATCGGTTTTAATTCGGGGTATATTTCTTCTTTCTGATCTCATACTAAAGATAAGAAGGAGGGGTATTCATGGCAAAACGAACAAAGAAAAATGATGCAGACCAAAAGAACAAACAAGGATTTGATTCAAGCAAAACTGATTCAGAATTCTCTAAAGAATTCGGCAGTGCAAACGCTAATCAAGCACATAAAAATAAAGCAAAAAAAGAAAAAGCATCTAAAAATCAAGGTGAGTGGAAAGGCATGCATTAATTAATACTTGCCAGACTCGACTCATGATAAGTGATGCCTGCACCGAGTACAAAGGGTGGAGGCTTATCATGCTTCAAACTGTTTACTGAACTTTATGTAAAGGAGCTTATTTAGATGACTCAATCTAAGCAACAACAAGAACGCCAATGGAAAGATCGTAAACAATCGCAGAATCCACATGGTAAGGTCAGATCATTTGAACAATTAGCTGAAGATATGGGCAAAAATGATTCTGAAACTAAGTAAAACTGTTTAAGAATGAGAGGCTATTCCAAAGGGTCAGAGCCCCACAAATTGTGAGGTACTCCCTTGGGGTACCCTCTCTTTGTCGTTACCTAAAAGGTCATAATTATCGGGAGTGATAATTATTGATACAGAAATGGCGATTAATGATGATGAATATTCGCATGAATTTTTTAAATGGCGGTTGTTTTGCCGGTGAGTTTGACTTGCTAAATGTAAAGAAATATCAGTTTACTACTCTACGTTTATGAGGTATCCAGTGATTGGGGAATTGAGACTTCAGAATATATGAACCCCAAAAGATAAGGTGCGTTAGCTTAAGATCGGGACTGTCTTTAAGGCAGTTTTTTTTATGGAACTATCGGGCAGAATCCATATAAAAATTCAGATTATGCTTGGATTAAATTAAAAGAGCCCAACCAATTAAGGTCTTTTTAAGCCTTATACTGGTTCCCTCAAATCCCGTGTTTAGAACATTAAATGAACAGGGAGGAGTTTAATTTGAAGAATTTCCAAATATTCAAATGTATTCATCTGATTATGTCCTGAAATAATAAGAAAAAATGCAGGAGAGATCAAATGAAAAAAAATAAATGTTATCAAGTATTTATCGCTATTTTTATTATTGTCTTAATGGTCGATCACTCGGTCTATGCAATTGAATGGGAAGATGAAGAAGCACCCATAAGCTTTAAAATTGAGATGTTACCTTGGGAGATTGTAAACAACATTATTCCTAATAAAACAAATTTCACCATTATTGATATTGAAACTGGTTTATCATTTAAGGTACAACGAAGAGCAGGTAGTCATCATGCGGATGTACAGCCACTAACCAAAGAAGATACTCAGATCATGAAGAAAATTTATAATAATAAATGGAGTTGGAATAGAAGAGCCATTATTGTATTACTCAATAATCAAATGATTGCTGCATCTATGCACGGAATGCCACATGGGGCTGGTGCTCTTCAAAATGGTTTTTCAGGTCATTTCTGTGTTCATTTCTCTGGAAGCATTACGCATCGTTTGAAAAACGAAGATCTTTCTCATAAATTAATGGTATTGAAAGCGGCTGGTAAGCTTGATGATTATATACAAACGGTAAGTCCCTATGAACTTATACGTATCTTTACCATTGCCATTAATCAAGAAAACCAGAAATTATTAGCGATGACCTTATCAAATCCGAGTCATCCTAATCGTGTTAATAAACTTGTTAAAGATATTTCATATTTTGGAGTAGTTGACCCTTTAAGACAACCGCCTGAACAGCTAAATGGGGTATTTCTAGTGGATGTACCCGTTCAAGTAGCAATTTATAAGAAGAGAGAAGGCAAAGAAATAAAGGTTATGCATTTTATGATCCGAAGGGAAAGTTTGACTGATGGTTGGTTCATTGATCAAGATGCGCTCTATGAAGCCTTAAAATAGGATTTATGAAGAAAGGTATACATGAAATGATAAATCCAACTTAGGGTGGGGGGCATTCAATTGAGATTAACATGGATTGCCGGAATTTTACTATTCGTTCAACAAGTGAATATCTCTGAAAGCTTATCTGTAACTCAACATGGACAAACCATTGCCAGTGTCAACCGTGCTGATGTTACTATACCCTTACTAAATGTTCCTATGATGGACTTGGATAAATACAATCAGTTTATCGAAAAACTTGACCGACAAGTGTACCAAAAACCTGTAAATGCAACTATCGATAAACATGGTAATATTCTTCATGGGCGGGTAGGTTATAAGCTTTACCATCAGGCGTTTGATGAGCATTTTTATTCCTTTTTGTATAGTAATAAAGCAAACAAAGTAGAAGTACCTTTGCTTGCTATTTATCCAAAAGTTGACATCGAATTGCTTGCTCAGATTCGTGTGAAAAAAATAGGTGAATATAGAACCTATTTTAATGAGAGCAATAAAAATCGTTCAAATAATATATCCCTTGCTACAAAAGCGATTAATAATTACGTCGTTTTTCCAGGAGAGACGTTTTCTTTTAACCAGGCCGTTGGCAGGAGAACAGGAGACAAAGGATATATGCTCGCTCGGGTTATTGTTGAAGGAGAGTTTTCTGAAGGGATTGGTGGAGGGATCTGTCAGGTGTCATCCACCCTGTTTAACGCTATCGACAATGCAGGGTTGCAAACTATTCAACGCTATTCCCATACTAGGAGCGTTCCTTATGTTCCATCTGGCCGAGATGCTACAGTAAGCTGGAATGGTCCTGATTTTAGCTTTAAAAACAAGTACAATCAACCTATCCTTATCCGAGCTAGAACACAAGGAGGAGTTGTGAGTATCATGGTTTATTCTTCAGATATGATTAATTATGAGAACCGAAAAGTTCCTAACGCTTCAAATCAGATTTCAAAAGAAATTTTGGTGCAAGCACGTTCTGTCCGTGGGAGCTAGACACCAATATTCTAAAAGATGTTTTGATAAAATCCACTTAATTTTATCGTTCGGTAATATTTCAAAGTATTTTACGAACGTTTTGAAAAGGTAGAAGGAAAAGAAATGATGTTCATAAATTCGGATACATAAGAGTTAGTAGCAAAGATCAAAATGAAGGGACAACAACTCAAGCCATATGGGAAAAGGTTTCAATGAACGAGATATCTTTTTAATATACAAAACTGGGGGGGATTTCAATGTTGTGTTTTGGGATTCCAAGAACCTGTCCAATTCTAATTTTGTTTATATATAGTTGATTCATCATTAAGTAAAACAACTAAACCAAGCCTATTTAAACCTTGGTTTAGTTGTTTTTTTATATGGATGGGTGAGGCTTAATTAGCTTTACTTATTTTAATTTACCTGCACGGATGAATAGGGTTAGTACGGATAGATAAGGTGAAGCCTTAAAAGAGGTTTTTCTGCTATATACTTTTGATATAATTAGATTAGAATGGAAATTGAGTTTATAAAGCAACTTAGGGGTTAAAAGAGGAGGGGCATTCTTGAAAATTCGTCTAGGGCTGTTAGGTGTAGCAGACTCCTTTGAAATTATCCAGTCCGTTATCATTAAATATCCGGAAATCATTTGTATACCCATTGAGTGTCTATCAGAAGAGGACTTAAATAAGAAGGTATCTCCTATTTTAGAAGAAGTCGATATGTGGCTTTGTTCAGGTCCGATCACTTATAAAATAGTACAGGACTGGAAACGGATTGAAGCCCCTGTATTTTACGTGAAATATACAGGTTCTACTCTGTACAAAACGGTTTTGCAAGTATTATATGAACAAAAAATCGAGGTTGATGAAATCAGTTTTGATTCAAGCGATGTCTCTACGTGGGAACAAGCCTTACAGGAGGCAGGGATAAAACGTAAGCCAAGATTTGTAGAATCGGAAATGATTTCTTTAGAAGGATTAGTGCAATATCATTTTGACCTTTGGAAAAGTGGTCAAACCAAAGCTGCAATCACTGGCCACCCTATCCACCATGAACTTCTACGCCTTGGAGTTCCTGCTTATCGAACTCTTCCATCATCAATGGCCGTTGAGGCAGTGGTTACCAATATACTTCGCACTTATGAAATGTTACATTTTAAGGCTACCCAGATTGCGGTACAGATCATTGAAATTGATTCTTTTGTTGGACTGATTAAGGATACATTTTCTACTGATGAGATTTTTAGAATCGAGATTAAGTATATGGAAAAGTTGCTCTCCTATACAAAAAAAGTACATGGTTCGATTAAACCTTCAGGATTTGGACGCTATGTTATTTTTACCACCAGAGGACTCTTACAGGATATAACGGGGAATTTCAGTCAGATACCAGATATCGATGATTTTGATCAGGCCAGTAAAGAAGCAGTTACTTGTGGAATTGGGATAGGACAGACTGTATATGATGCTGAAATTAATGCAGGAAACGCCTTATTACACGCGAAAGAATGTGGAAAAGGCTCATGGATGGTTTGTTTTGATGATAAAAAGATAGCAGGTCCGTTAGGAAAGCCGGAGCAACTTACGTATTCCTATATATCAGAACAATTAGAATCGATAAGTCAACAAACATCACTTAGTGTTATAACATTAAATAAACTGAAATCTTCTCTAAAGAAATTATCAAGTGATGAACTTAATGCAAATGAGCTTGCAAACTATATGCAGATTACTCCAAGGAGTGCCCGTAGAATTTTAACAGTACTTGAGGAGAAAGGGTATGCGCAGGTTGTTGCCGAGGAGAAGCCGCACACACGAGGACGACCACGAAAGATATATAAGATTTCACATTTTTAACTCAGTTAACAGATTACAAAAAGCGAGAAAAAAATAAACATAGCAATCTCCAGTTTGTATTTTTTGTCCAGATGATAGTCTGCGTGGCAAGGAGGGTTTATATCACCCGAAAGAAGAGCACATTACTACTTGTGCTCTCCATTCTCCTGCATTATGTGTTTTGTAAAATACGTACTTTATATTTCTTAACTTCGGCTGGTAATGGTGAAACGTATTCTTCACCATCACGAAGCTCAACTAACTCTGCTTTTGCCTTTTCAATTATCTCAGGGCGATTGAGTACTTCTACTGCTGTTGCCGCCATCACTTTTCCGGCGTGAAGCATGCCTTTATGAGCGATAGAAGTTGTTCCAGTTGCAACGAATTGCCATGTATGGAATGGTGTCCCTAGTGCTTCACAAACTGTCATACATTGTACTGTTGGAACGATCCAGCTTACATCCCCAACATCTGTAGAACCTGTCATTGATCCATTTGCAGATATAAATGAGTCAATGACATCCGATAAGGCCTTTCCAGCTAATTCTTTATTCATTTGCACTTCTAACTTTTTGTCAGCTTCTGAAAGCGATTCACGAATAGTTCTTGCAAATTGGAGATCATCTTCATCATGTTTAGGCACACCTAATGCAACGAAGTTATCATACATAATTTTTTCTAATGTTGTATTCGGTATTACGTTAGAGAGAGCTGATGCAAAATCTATTTCCACTTCTGTTCCAGTCATTAGAGCTGCACCTTTGGCAATAGCACAAACACGTTGGTAAACTTCTTCTGTTTGTGAGACGCGAGGAGCTCTTACAAAATATAAGACTTCTGCATCTGCTTGGACGACATTTGGTGAAAAACCACCAGTATTCGTAATCGCATAGTGTACTCTTGCTTCGGGAATAATATGTTCACGTAAATAGTTCACGCCAACGTTCATGAGTTCAACTGCATCAAGGGCACTTCTTCCTAAATGCGGACTGCCTGCTGCATGGGCACTCTTCCCTTTGAACTTGAAGTAAACTTCGTAACAAGCGAGGGATGCCATCGACATAACGTTATTGCGTGTTCCAGGATGCCAACATAATGCAAAGTCTACATCATCGAACAATCCTTCTCTTACCATGAACGTCTTACCGCCACCAATTTCCTCTCCAGGGCAACCGTAGTAACGAACTGTACCTTTAATGTTGTTTTCTTCCATATAATAACGGAGTGCTAAGGCTGAAGCTAGTGCACCTGTTCCTAGTAAGTTATGGCCACACCCATGTCCATTACCGCCAATTTTATCAGGATTGAAATGTGGAACACCACCAGCCTGACTTAACCCTGAAAGGGCATCAAATTCTCCTAAAAAGCCTATAATTGGTTTTCCGCTTCCGAAACTGCCAATAAAAGCAGTTTCGATATTTCCCACACCTTTTTCAACAGAGAATCCTTCTTCTTCTAACGTTTGACATAATAATTCTGCTGATTTAAACTCTTCGAAGCCTGTTTCCGCATAACTCCAGATTTTATCACTCACTTGAATAAGCTTTTCACGCTTTTCTTCTATTATCTCTGATAATCGATTGCGATAATCCATTTCTTTCACCCCTAGATAGCATTATAATATGAGATTTTTTTACAATTAATAGGACTTATGCTTTTACTTATAGTGAAGCGCTTTCATAAATGCTGGTATTATGTTTCGGTAATTTAAACAATATCGCACAAATTGATACTAGAACTAATGCGCCTATCAGGAAGATGAACGCCGCTTGGAACGATCCTTCAAATGCATCTATAAGTATGCCCATCGCTGTTGGAGCAATAAATCCTGCCAATCCTCCAGTAAAATACATCGTTCCCATAAAGGATCCAATTACATTTTGCGATACGTATTTAAGCGGAATAGATATAATCGCCATAGCAATCGCTGAATCTCCGAAAGAGAAAATACTTTGATAGATAATGGCTAATTGAATAGAAGGTGCCTTAAACATTAAGAATAAAAAAATGCCTGATATAACTGCACCAATTAATACGATGAACTTTTCTTTACCTGCCAACGATTTATCAATTAAATATCCTGTTAAAATAGCAGATAACAATCCAAATGCTTGTGGAATCATAGCAAGAGAGCCAACTGTCTTTAAATTTAAACCACGGGTTTGCTCCAAATAAGACGGTAGCCATGATGAGAAGCCCCAATGCACAATACTTGAACAAAAGTACATAATGACAAGGACCCATAGTAGCTTACTTTTATATAAGTCTTTCATCGGGATTTTTGGCTGGATTTTACCATCTTGTGTTGTTTTAACAACCTTCGGTGGATGGTAATATTTAAATAATAATAGTGTTACGACAAGACCGACGCCACCAATAAGGTAAAACATGGCTCGCCAGCCCCAAGTATCTGCGATTAAACCAGAAATATATAAAGCGAGCACCCCACCAATTAACTGAGCAGCAAGTAACATTGACTTGACTCTTGCCCGA
This sequence comes from Peribacillus sp. NPDC060253, assembly GCF_042727425.1. NCBI lineage: Bacteria > Bacillati > Bacillota > Bacilli > Caryophanales > Bacillaceae > Peribacillus > Peribacillus sp. NPDC060253. The sequence continues at coordinate 2,738 of NZ_JBHXAS010000108.1, read as the reverse complement.
ACTTTTCTTTTGTAAATTTCCGTAATAGCAACACTGCTCCCGGTGGGCAATCCCCCATCACCTAATCCAAGAATCAATCGAATGGCTAAAATCGCTACAAATGACCCAACCATACCCGTTAACAATGAAAATAGAGATATGATGAATACTGCTATTACAATAACTTTTCTCGAACCAAACTTGTCTGCAAACCACCCTGCAATAAGAGTCATACACGCACTACTTAACCAGAAGCTACTAATTACCATACCACTCTGCGTTTGCGATAAGTGCAATTCTTTACTAATAGGTATGATGGCTACATTCATACCAAACAACGTTAATGAATCAACAATCCATCCAAGAAATAGCAACGAAAAAATGAAATTACGTTTACCATTGCTCATCTGTACATTCTCCATGATGGCCCCCTTTTCTTAATATTGAGATAATTGAGTTGGTAATAAGCCAAATTCTACCTCCGTTTTATTTACGGATAATAAAGGTCTTGTCCGTAATTATATATTCATTCCTAACGTTTCGCAATAAACAAATTACTAATTTATTTAATATTTCTTTGACCTGTTTTAGAGGTTCAAAGATAATGTAGCAAAAACGTAAATGACCCGATGATAAATATGAATTAATCAAGGGTGTCCAATTAGTTAACCTATGGATAGAAGGATTAGAGTATGGAGAACAGGAGAAAACAGCTAATATCTGAATATATTTGAGCAGGTAAAATGAGTTGTGGACTACTATCATTAATCTAGTTTATTAATTCGAATAATGTTTTTGGGGGAGGTTTAATACTCAGGATAAGTGGTATATATATGGATATCAGTTTATTCCCTAGCCCTTTCTACCATAATTTTTTAGGTTGTAGGGTTCTTTACGAAAGAGTTTCGTGTCATGAATAATGTCGACAAGTAGCACATATTCTTCTTTTGATTATTTCCCAGCATAAAAAAAGGAGTGATATATCATGAGGCAAATGTGTATGTACTGTTTTAAATGGGCTGACATAGATACCATGACACCGCTTTTTGAACAAGGGAGAGATTTCGTCAATTATTATTGTGAAGATTGTGTTACTGCTGTTATGGATAATTTGTTTAAGCTCCCATACAAACATGGTCGTTCACATACCGATGTATGTGAACAATCAAGAACCCACTAGCATCAAGCAATGCGTTTAAAGTTAAGCGATTGCTCTAAATTATATTTGTTAGAAAGACTTCTCAACATCGACACTGTACCTATACTTATTCCAATTTATACCTAACGAGTGGTGGCATAAGTCAATGGCTTTCGGTAAGATACATTTATTAAATGATTACATCTAAATTTGTTATCGAAATGAAGGAAGATGAAACAGTTTAACTAGAGCCCACCCACAACAAGAAGGGCTTTTTTTTTGTCCTCGGGTATGTCTAATCTTTCTTGTATCTCTTTTACCTCTGCCCCAGCTATCTGATTTCGGTTTTTCTTAATAAACTAAAGGGGCAATATAGTTGAAGAAGAACGGAATAAATAAAAACAGCCAGGTTCTGGCTGTTTTTTTATAGGATAATTTTATTAATTCCAGTTTTTCTCTATAAATTGAACGGCAGGTTGCAAATTTGTTTTGTTAGCAATTGAAATGAGGGCGGGGACCACAGAAGGGTCCGTTTTGGAGAAATTAGGGATGCGTGGATTTAGCCGAAAAAAACGATTTCCTAGAAGCTGAGAACTGACCATGGATTCATAGAAACCGGATCCACTTGCGACAATCTGGAGAAATGGCAGTAAGGGTTCATTGGGCGATCGGTCTAAAAGAACTCCCCAATTTGGGGGAAGGTTCTTCATATTTTCGGGGCGTATGTTATCTGCACTCACCATTCCCCAACCCGTCGTATCTCTTCTTAGTCGAGTCGCCTCTTCACCTGTTCCGATGGATAATACCGCAATTTGATCCAATGGCTGTTTGGCTTTCCCCACTGCAAACGCGATACTGGCAGTACTGGGGTTAGTTGCTACTGTATACCCGTCCACGTAGTTTTGATAAGCTCGTTGCGTCGCAGGAGCACCACTGCTCCGTAGTATTACATCACTCGCTTTCTCATTTAAATAGGGAGAGCCAGGAAAGTTGTGGAATAACACAGGAGTCCAACGATTCAGCTCCGGTGAGAATAAATGAAATGCAGGGACAACAATTCTTCTTTTTAAGTCTTTGAGGAGAAGATCTGGCGGAAAAAATGTTTGTACCGCTTTAATGAAACCAGAGTATGGTAATTGTTGATTAAAAACAGGTCCACCTGGTCGGGAAACGCTGAATGCCGGCAGTATTTTATCCTTAAAAAACCGGAGTGTCTCCTTCGGCGATCTTCCACTTGCTAACGCAAGGGCAGTGAATGAACCGATTGAATTTCCCGAAAAAACATTGGTTCGACTAATTAATTTGGGGTTTTGCCGAGCCAGTCTATTCAAAAGTTGTAAACTTAAAGCGCCTAAGGTGCCGCCGCCATCAAAGGATAAGATCCGATATTTTGTCAAAGCAGATTTCTCCTTTCTTATCTGATCACAAGTATCATTCAGTATATGTTTTATTTCGTGTCTGTAGTATGGGTAAGGAATACCTCTTTTTCAATCCCCCATTAAACAAATCAAAAAAAGCACCCAATATGAAGTGAACCCAAAAAGTTAGACACTTTATTTAATTAGGCAGCCTTGAGGGCATGAATCCGGTAATCTACCGGGCTCATGCCTTTTAATTTTAC
>NZ_JBHXAS010000107.1:0-15911 GCF_042727425.1 Peribacillus sp. NPDC060253 | reverse complement strand
TGCTTGATGGCTAGAAGAAAAAGAATCCTGGTACCAGAAGCAAGGAAAGGTCTTGATGATTTAAAAGCCAAAGTTGCTGGTACGAAGAATCCAGAAGAGGCAAAGTTTGAAGCAGCAAAAGAAATGGGCGTACCGTTGAAAAGAGACTATAACGGTCTATTGACAGCGAAAGAAAACGGGAAAGTAGGCGGAAAGTTGGGAGGCAGCATGGTTAAGGAACTTATTAAAATGGCTCAGGAAAACTTAGGAAAAAAATAATAACCAAAGATATCTTATTTGGATCATGGCTGAAAGAATCAAAGAATGGATGTTCGTTTTCTTTCAGATTTCATTTCAACAGGAAAGAACTAAAGCGTAAGGAAAGTTCTCATGTTGCAAGCAAAAAAGGCCAGCCGAGTTGGCAGGACTTTTTTGCTTTACATTAATTTATTCTCACAGGTACAACTTGAGAAGCTATTGACTGTATTATTTCGGATGATATCGGAAAATTAGCGGCAGCCGGATCAGTCTTGACGGCTGTAAGGATTCTTTCCAAATCCACTTGGGTAACACCATAGTCACTGAACCCAGAAGGCAGGCCAAGATCATTCAGGAAGATACGCAGCTTTTCAATTACTTTCGCCAGAATCCCATTTGCATCCTCATCGTGGATTCTCACCTTAAAAGCCTCCGCTATCAGATGTATCTTAGGCAGATATAACTCAGGAATGGACTCCATGACAACAGGTAAGAAAACAGCATTGGCCAATCCATGCGGAATACGGAATAAAGCTCCATATGCGTGGGCAAAGTTATGAATCGGTATCGCATTTAATGCGCTACAAAAAGCGGTAATTCCCATCATGCTCCCATGCAGCATTTCCATTCTGGCTTCAATATCCGTTCCATTCTTTACTGCCCTTGGTAAATTTTTTTCTATAACTCGAATGGCTTGAAATGCATATGCATCTGTTAATGATGTTGCAGCAGGTGAAACAATCGCTTCAATCGCATGTGTCAATGCATCTGCACCAGTAAAAGCAGTGATATTAGGTGGCAATCCGACTGTTAACTCAGGATCCAGAATGGCCACATCCGAACTTAAAAAGACATTGTATATATTCATTTTAACTTTTTTATGTTCATTATATATAACAGCAATTGGCGATACTTCTGAACCAGTCCCTGCTGTTGTCGCTACCGTGATATGCGGTATATTCATTGGTTGCGCTTTTGGGACTCCCTCATACAGATATCCTTTTGGGATTGCATCGTTTATATCGGAAATCCCTTTATATAGTCCATATTTCAATGCTTTTGCAGTATCTATGACACTTCCGCCCCCAACAGCAAGTATCGCATCTGCATTCACTTCGCGTGCAAATTTCAATGCTTCGTTTACACAATTACTTGCTGCATCTTGTGTAACCTCGAGAAATTCCCCTACTATTTTCGCTCCATTACCTAAACTTGATGACCCAAAAACGTTGGCTACTTTTTTAACGATCCCTGCATTTTCTAAACCTTCATCACTCACGAGAAGAATCCTTTTTGCTCCAAGACCAATAAAAAGTTCTGGAATGAGTGAACGTGTATTAGCACCACTGTAAACCGAAGACCTTAACCAAAAATTAGAATGAGTATTTACTGCCATCTTCTTTCACCTCTGATAAATTAGACTTTTCAGATAAGGTTGTACAATTAGTGCGTTCAAGTACAATATTCGATTTAAACTAGAAGCATTCAGCAGATCATCCATCGATGTTTAAATACTGGAAACATCACGGTAGGCTTGTAATGTACCCTTCAGCCATTCATTACAAGACGCCATATTCCTTCTCGGTACTTCGATAGATTTCTTCAATCCCCTTTCCTTTTGCCCTTGCCAAAATCTCCATCCTTACTGATAATTGTTTCATCGTGAAATTGAACACAGCCTGTTTGTCATGACCAAATGGATTGCCTAACAAATCATATCCCTCTGTATTTAACTGGATGGCAAGTGGTGAAAGTTCCGCCATTCTCTTCTCAACTTGCTTAAAAATATGTGGATGTTCACTTATAATTCTTTGCAGCAGGAATGTCCCATAAGCAATATGGCGTGACTCATCTTTCTTCAAAAGACCTACCCCTTTTAATAAGCCAGGCATCATTTCATTAGCTTCGAGTGTCTGATAAAACCCAAAATATCCTGTTTCCGCAAGAACTCCCTCGGTAAACATATTATAAACTGTGGCTGCTTCCGCCAAAGCTTCAGGGGATTGATCAGATAAAAGTTTCCCCATTGCTTCAGGCAATATTTCATAAAAAATGGATTTATAAGTGTCTGAGTGATAGACCGTCAGATCTCCTGTTTCACCAATTTGATCTAAAGTATAACGAAAGAACTCCATATGCTTCGCTTCCTCGAACAAGAATGTCGTTAAGTACATTTCTTCTTCGATCCTGCCTTCATTGGCAATCGTCATAATGAGCGGCAGCAAATCTAAAGTCACTGCTTCCTCTCCGCCCTGAAAAAGGGAAATGATCCGTAATAACACTTCCCTTTCAATATCGGTAAATGAGTTCCAATCTTCTTTATCCTGGCTGAAATCAATATCACGAGGATTCCATATACCGAATTTCTTGGCCTTTTGATAAAGTTTAAATGGAAGGGTATCTTCTCTAAAACTCCGGGTGGTAGTCGATAAAGTCTTTCTTTTCATTTTATTGCCTCCTTGAATTTAGGAACGCTAAATTTCTGAACCACTAAGGAATTTAAAAAAATTGTAAGAGTTTCCATTTCATTGTAAGATATTAGTAGTATTTATCCTAGCACTGAAAATGTAGGGAGGAATAAAGTCGAATGCTTGAGGAAACTCTGATGAATCATGTCAAAAAGATTTCCCACCAAAAAAATATGGCAAATAAAACACAAATGATAGTAAGGGGATGTGTGGATTTTTTTTCATTTCAACGAGCATCCTTATTCAGTTACTCATGCTTAACAGGAATGAGTGAAGGAATATGTGCCTGTACAAGTGAAGATATCTTTTCATTACATAATGTTAAAGAAAATATACATGATATATACCCCATCCACCAGGCAGTCATCAATAACAAACCCATATACTTAACAATCCAACATACGAAATCCTCCATCCCTGCGAAATACGTTAAAAGGTTTGCCCTCTCTTCACTGGCAATCATCCCGATTATCGTGAATGATATGGTCATTGGCTTAGTTCTAGTTGACCCTATACATGTTGACGAGCCTGTTACCAAGAATGATTTAATGAAACTTTCCTATTATTTGGAACTTGCTGCAAGTTCAACAATCGATTTCGCTCCTTCCACTTACCTTCTAAGTAAACGGGAAGTAGAAGTCTTACAATACTTAGCTAATGGTTTGGGAATAAAGCAAATGGCACCAAAAATGAGAGTAAGTGAATATACCGTCAGGGATCATATTTCTTCTGCAATCAGGAAATTAGGGGTCACACACCGGACTGAAGCAGTAGCTGTTGCTTTAAGACAAAAAATGATTATGTAAGAGGGAAGAAACAAAAAAATTCAATGAAGATTTCAGACTAGACAAACTTATAAAGTAAAGACACTGCCTAACTCGATAATAATTGAGTTTACCTACAGTTTTTTGGAGGTATAAAATTGAACATTGCGAGGAACGTAAGGCACTCGCTTCCGCGAGCGGTCTTTGCGCCTGCGGGGTCTCCGTTGGACGCACTTTCCCCGCAGGAGTCTCGTACACCGCTCCACTCAACTTTGTTTTTACCTATAGATAAAACTCCATTTGCCTACAGTCAGATAAAGAAACATCTCTAAAAAGAGATCAACCAAGGTCGTGAAGATCACGAAAAAATGCGAATTTCTCCAGAAAATTCGATAAGGGAGTAGTGAAAGAAATTAAATAAAGTAAAACCGATCCAGAGGTACTACGTCAAAGAAGAACGTACAAAACAGTTTGCTTATTCATTCCATGCTGCCTCCGTTTTTGTAGTAGGATGACTGTAACAAAAGATGCCACACATAAATCCAATAAAAAATCAAAAAGGCCTCGGAATGAGAAATTCCGAAACCTTTTCTGATACCTTCAAAGGAAGGTATTTATTTACGTATTATTGGGTAACTTTTTCTTCCACTTTCGTAGTCCAGTTTAACTCATCAGCAATTTTGCCTGTTTGGACACCTGTCAGTGTATCATAAAGCTTTTTAGATAGTTCGCCAGTTTCCCCGCTTTGAACGCTCATTTCTTCACCATTCCACAAAAACTCACCAATTGGCGATATTACCGCTGCTGTACCCGTTCCGAAAGCCTCTTCCAAGTGACCTGATTTATATGCTTCATAGACTTCTTCCATGGAAATGCGTCTTTCTGTCACGGGAAGATTCCAATGTTTCAGCAATTCTATAATGGAATCACGAGTAATACCAGGAAGAATACTGCCATTTAACGCTGGAGTGATAATTTCACCATTAATTTTGAAGAAAACATTCATGCTTCCAACTTCTTCAATATACTTTTTCTCCACTCCATCTAACCAAAGAACTTGAGAGTAACCGAGCTTTTCGGATACTTCCTGGGCTTTGAGGCTTGATGCATAATTGCCACCTGTTTTAGCCTCTCCTGTACCACCATTCACTGCACGTGTGAAAGCTGATTCAACTGCTATTTTAACAGGGTGAATGCCTTCCTTATAATAAGAACCTACAGGTGACATGATGATGATGAATTGATATTTATCTGATGGGGAAACTCCAAGATAAGGCTCAGTAGCTATGATGAAAGGCCTGATATATAGAGATGTCCCTTCTTCCTGAGGAATCCATTCTTTATCCACGCTAATTAAAGTTTTTAAAGCATTCAACGCAAAATCGACATCGACATCCGGGATGCATAATCGACTATTTGAACTATTTAAGCGTTGAAAATTCTTTTCAGGACGGAATAAAATAATTTCACTTTCTGGTGTTGCATATGCTTTTAATCCTTCAAAAACAGATTGACCATAGTGAAAAATCATCGCGGAAGGCTCTAATGCGAGCGGTTGATAAGGAACAATTCTTGGATCATGCCACCCTTGCCCTTGTGTGTAATCCATAATAAACATATGATCGGTAAACTGCTTACCGAACTCAAGCTGGTCCGCCTGTGGTTTTTCTTTCTTTGCTGTACTAAGCGTGATTTGCATGTCATGTTCCTTCATTACCAAAACTCCTTGTTGAATAAAATTTACAAGATTTCACTTCCATAAAATCTATCTATAATTAGTTTACTCCTATCAGGAATCATAGTTCAAGTCCTTAAGACTAAATTTTCGGAATTTTTTCAAAATATTTGGTTTTTTTGATTTCCTTACGTATGATTCCTGAAAAAAGAACTGATTATTCCTAAAACCACACAAAAAATAACAATACCGGTTGTTCGATTAACCAACCCCATATATTCCGTTTATTTTAACAAATCATCTGCAATAATGCCAGTGTAATAGAAATCCATTTATAAATAATGAGATAAGTGACTTTATATACCATGAACCTTTTGAGATTAAACCAGATTAACAAGTCATATCATTGCCTTTTAAACCTTTTTCATCTAATTTCATCAATCCATAAAAATGGATCACTACTGATTTTTGGCAATGTTTCAATTTTTATTACATTCTGGAATATAGCGACAATTTTTTCAGATAAATTTAATTTAGTAGTTTACTAGTAAAAAATATTCTTATATACTTATTCCACAAGATAGATAAAATGCATGCAACTTACAATATTATAGATAAAACGCATGCAACTTTCTTATTTTTGACGAAAAGGGGTAACAACATGACAAAAAACAGGTGGTTAATTGCTTTATCCGCTATTGCTATTCACCTCTCCATTGGTGGAGCATACGCATATAGCGTATACAAAAAGCCTTTAGTTGAGACTATGGGGTGGTCAGAAACTGAAGTCACTTTAGCCTTTACAATAATGATGGCGCTTGCAGGAACTTCTGCAGCCTTCTTTGGGAAATTCGTAGAAAAAAATGGTCCCAGAAAATCAGCATTAGTTGCAGCCGTATTATTCGGTTTAGGACAAGCTGGTTCTGGTTTGGCTGTAATGATCGATTCACTGCCACTTTACCTATTAACATATGGTGTTTTAAGTGGGCTAGGTATGGGGATCGGGTACATTTCACCGGTATCCACACTAGTCAAATGGTTCCCCGATCGCAGGGGATTAGCAACAGGAATGGCTGTATTAGGTTTCGGTGCCGGAGCTCTTATAACAGCCCCAGTCGCTGCAAGCCTTATGGAATCCGTTGGCATATATACTACATATTATATTTTAGGTGCAGGCTACTTCATTCTTATGTTCTTAGGTGCTTCCTATATTGCACCTCCAAAGGCAAACTGGCTGCCTGAAGGCATGAAGAAAGATATTGAGTCAGGCAAGAAAGAACTGAAGAAAGATCTAAGGCAGTTAACTGCAAAGGAAGCGGTTAAAACTAAACATTTCTGGATGCTATGGTCAATGAAACTGATCAATACATCTGCAGGGATTATGATGATTTCTGTCGCTTCTCCAATGGCCCAAGATGTAGTTGGATTGTCTGTAGCCGGAGCAGCAACATTAGTCGGCATTATGGGAATTTTTAATGGTGGAGGCAGACTTGGCTGGGCCGCAGCCTCTGATTATATTGGTCGTCCAAATGTTTTCGTCATTTTCTTTATCATTCAAATCGGGGCGTTCCTTCTACTTCCAACTACTACAAACACTCTATTGTTCCAAGGACTTATCTTGTTAGTCGTTAGTTGTTATGGCGGAGGATTTTCAAATCTTCCTGCATTTGCAGGGGATTTATTTGGAACAAAAGAAATTGGAGCCATCCACGGTTACCTTTTAACCACATGGTCTCTTGGTGGAGTTTGCGGACCAATGTTGGTTACGGCAATAAGAGAAAGCACAAACAGCTACATTCCAGTCTTCTATGTATTCGCTGTATTAATCACGATTGCTTTCATTATCTCCATCTGGTTGCGTTTAGACATAAAAAAAATGCAAAAAGACCAAAAGCAGGGATTAAAGAATACATTAAGTAAAATATCTTAATGTAAACCAGGTCTTATAAGCTAATATAAAGGCATTATCAAGTAAACTTCCACACCCGGAGTTAACTATGATGATGCCTTTTCAATTATGTTTATGACAAATTAATCGGACTAATAAAGCAACCAACCCCATTCCATGGCAATATTACTTCATTTTTTCCCACGAAAACGTTTGTGACCATCATTTTATCCATAATTGCAGAAAAAAATATTGTCCTTGAGCTTGCTAATTTATTTCGCCTCTATAAATGCAATATAGCCCGAATTTATTATTTCAACATAACTTTTTTTAACACTTATTAACAATAATTTGGTTGTCATGCTAGTGAGCAATCTCCATTATATACATTTTTACATCTATTTAAAACCTATGAAAAAGGAGCAAAGTGAGCTGTAATACCACGCAATAGGTGAATATTTCACCATCTTTCATTCCTAGTATTCCAGGCAATAAAGTTGGAGGTTATGCAATTCTTGCAGGCGGTATTAATTATGGAGCATTTGCACGTAAGCATTAGAAAATAGCAAAATGAATAATATTTAAAAACAAGGGCTTCATGATCGTGAAGCCCTTGTTTTCTATCAATGGAATTCATCTTCTTACGATTCTGATAATGGGAATTTCGTAGCATTTCATCTTTTTTATAAAAGCATTTTTTTGCCTATTCTTATCGGCCAGCTAAGTACCCCATTCATTGATTCCTAATTGAATTAAGTACACTCCTTTTAAAGATAGGTCATTATTTTACTAATAAAAATCAGCTTGAACCGTTAAAAAGTTTAACATGTAGGCGATTCAGGGAATCAATTAAAGACTGGAATGAGGGGGGATTTTCTTGTGGATCAATAAACCATTTTTTAAATATGCATGCGCGATTATTTTGATCATTATCATTATTTTTTTACTTGGTAAGATTGATTATGTTCTGCTACCGATACAAAAAGTCATTGCTGCTATGTTCTTCCCAATTATAGCAGCTGGGCTTTTATATTACATTTTACGGCCAGTCGTTAACTTTTTGACTGAATTTATCCCTAGGACATTAAGCATTTTCACCGTCTTTTTGATAATATTTGGTTTGATTGGGACAGGAAGCTATTTTGGAAGCCCTGTAATTGTTGATCAATTTCAAAAATTATCCGAAAAATTACCGGGCAAAGTCAAGGAACTTTCTAAAGAGTCTGAAGTCATGATTGAAAAAAATGATTTTGGAATGGTTAATACTGAAGATTTGAAGGATAATGTCGCTACACACTTGAAGGATTATTCTGAAAAACTCTTGGTGAATGTCAGTACTATTTTCTCCACGATTACTAGTGTATTAACAGTCTTGGTCATTACACCCTTCATTTTATTTTATTTCTTGAAGGATGGAGAAAAACTTAGACCATTTCTATTAAAGTATATTCCGACTGATGTTGAACCAGAGGGAAACAAAATTTTAAAAGATGTCGATAAAACTCTTTCAACTTATATTATCGGTCAATTCATCGTATCCATCGTAATTGGGACTTTGATGTATGTGGGCTACCTAATTATTGATCTCGATTATGCCCTAGTACTAGCCCTTTTAGCCATGATTTTTACTGTCGTTCCATTTCTAGGACCGTTAATAAGCATTCTCCCTGCCCTTTTCATTGCCCTTCAGCAAGACATTGGGTTGGCAGTAAAAGTACTCATTGTCCTTACTGTCGTTCAACAAGTCGAGGGTCACTTGGTTACACCGAACATTATGGGAAAACGTCTTAACATACACCCATTGACCATTATCTTATTGTTGCTTGCTGCAGGTTCGATATACGGTTTCATTGGCATTTTAATAGCTATTCCTACTTATTCTGTAGTAAAAACGATAATCGGTAACTTTAGGAAGTTTTATAGATTAAGACAGAAGGTTACATAATATGGCTATATGATCCTTGTTCCGCAATCAATAAAAGGAGGCCTACCTTTAAGTGGATAGGTCTCCTTCTTAATTTACTCATTGATTAGCGTTAGTTCAAGATTTTTTTAACCCATCGTTTGAAAAACGATTTGACACTCCTCTTTTTTTTAACTTCAAACACTTGTTTTTGCTTCTCTATATATATTTTTTCTTTGTTTATGGCATTACTTTCTGCTAATACTAGACCCAATTCGGAATTATGGTCTTTGTTTAGGACAATTTTGTAAGGAATATTATGGCTCATAGCCAATTTAATATATTTCCCAAGGTATTGATAGTCCATCTGACCATTTAAAAACAAATTTGAACGGGGATGCCGCTTCATCATTTGCTCAATTTCCGGATATACATTCTTTTCAAAGACTTGATTTTTTTTTAGGACGATAACGACGCGCTCCCGTAATGTGCCCAGAAATTCCCTTCGTTCACCAGGTTTGATTTCTTTAGGACCATAAATCCCTTGTTCTAGATAGTCCTCCACTTTTAGGCGTGACAATGCTTACCCACCTCCGCTTTCACTTCAATAATGTATGTAATGTGGCCACAAACAGTGCCCACCAATCTTTGGTATGCAAACATGTGAAAATTAGTTTGGGCCAGCTCTTCCCTTTTTTAGTCTACCCTTCCTTTAAAAAATTGTCACTTCTACTTCACTTCATGCATAGGATAGTATATGCGTGAATATGAGGTTGCTTAAAAAAGGGACGGGGAAAAACATGAAAAAATTGATTGTATGTGTATTGATATTCGTCTTTAGTTTTGTTGGGTTCAGTCATTCTTCAAGTGCGGCACCTAGACAACTGATTATCATCAATAAAGCCAATAATCAGCTGGCCTATTATGAAAATGATAAATTAGTGAGGGTGTTTCTCGTAGCGACAGGAAAGAAGGCCTCCTATACTCCAGAAGGAAAGTTCAAGGTAGTGTCAAAGATTGTGAATCGTCCTTATTATACAGGCAACATTAGAGGCGGAGATCCAAAAAATCCTCTCGGAAAACGATGGCTGGGGATAAATGCACGGAATACACCAGGTAATACGTATGCAATACATGGCAATAATGATCCTAAATCAATCGGGAAATATATAAGTGCCGGTTGCATTCGCATGTATAACGAGGATGTTCAATGGATGTATGATAGGGTAAAAATGAACACTGTAGTCTTAATAGCCAGTTCGAATAAATCATTTGCTTCCATAGCTGCCACGAATGGCTATAAGGTTACTGGATCCTCTAGTCTCCCTGTACACACTGCCAATTCAACTTTGAAAAAAGGAAGCAGCGGTCCTAAAGTAAGTGAACTACAAAAAAGATTAACTGAACTTGGATACAGCACGAAAGGAATAGATGGGACATTTGGGAAAAATACCGAAACGGCAGTAAAAAAATTTCAAAGAGCAAAAAAACTTACGGCTGATGGGATCGTCGGACCTCAAACGAAAAAAGCGCTTAATATTAAATGATAGATGCTAGTGATATCCTCTTATTGGAGGATATCTTTTTTTGTCTAAACTATAACGATCGATACTTTATTATCCATACTTACAGTAATTTTCCACCATCACTTATTAGCTTTATGTTATAATTTATACATAAACAGCTAATCATAATCGCACTGTCCATCATTACATACAAGGAGGTAATACAATGTACGATGAACTTCTCATAATGATCATTAAGGCAACTTTTGTTATCGGTACCATTGCGATGTTTGTGATATTAGGATTCGTAAAAGGACGCAAGTTTTAGTTTATCCACTACTTAACATCCTCATCGCCTGATTACTGTTACATGTAATCAGGTTATTTTTCGCTCAGAAAAAAAAGCATATCCTCACAGGGCATGCTTTACCTTACCAATTCCAGTTATCCGTGTTATCTAAAAGCTGATCAATGTCAAATGTATCAAGATGGAATGGAGCTGATTCTTCTGCAATCTCCTCAGTAGCTAGCAATAGTTGGTCAATATCAATAATGGCCAAAACAGTCCTCCCCTTTTTTAATTGGTCTTTACCCTCATTTTTAATATGTTAAACAGTTCGTTCAAAAGATATTTTATTAGAGGGTAGCCTTTTAATTTCTACATTTGACATTTTATTTACGGTGCAAATGAACCGTTTTTTTCAGATTCTTCCGGAGCGAGCGTATGTATCAATTTAACCAGCTTATACAATGTCCCGCTGCAAATGGTTACCTCGGGCAGATTATGAAAAATTGATTTTTTATTAATATGATAATTGTCTTTCTCTGGTGAATATACAATGATTTTCTTATTTAACGATAGCGCATATCCAAGCTCAGAAAGATTACCTTTTCCGGCTGTCAGGAAGATTAACATAAAGTCAGCTTCCTCAATCCCCTTTTTTTCATAATCCTCTATACCTTCTGTCATTTGATTATCTTCATCATCCGCAATTAAATTCCAGTCATTCACACATGTAAAGCCTTTTGAAGTCAATTTCTTAATCAATGACCTTACTTGCTTCTTATTTTTTTCGTCTGATGCTATATAATATTTCACACACACACCTCCAAAATCTATAACTATTGATACTTTTTACCTACGTTACCTATACTATACATATTCGTTATAAAGAACGCAATATCCTTTCCCCAAAAATAAAAAAATTTAATATAAGGCACAGTTCCTAATGCAAAACAAAACCATCACCCTTTGCAAAGGAATGACGGTTTAATGTTTCAAAATATGATATTCACAGATCTTCTTGCATCAGTACTCAATTAGATTCAAATACAAGTACCTTCGCCTTATATTGATTTATGTAATTTTTCTGGTCAACGGATGACCCATTCTGGTAGTAAGCGTTTTTTCCTTTTTTCATTCCAAACTAACTGAATGTCCTGAAACAAAAGAATCACATCCTTCAAAATCCAAAATAAAAACCTTGTCCCCTACTCGGCAAGGTTTTTTTATTTTTCATATGTGATATTTTCTATTTCAATTCGGAATGGGGCTGCCTCACAAATATTAATCCCCCTATCAAGATTTACCTTTTCCATTTCAGTTGCATCTGGTATTGTTTTTTTATCGTGAATAAAATGTTCGACCATGGTTTCCAACAGTTCTTGAGCACAAGCTATAGCATCTATCCGATTCTTACCGCTAACTGAAGAAATAAATCCATTTCGCTTAAAATCCGGGAAACAAACCTGAACGGAAAAAGAGTCAATAATCAACGGGTGTTTTTCATAATAGAATACAGCTGGATACTCAAAGATTTGAATGGTCAAAATATCATCCCTTCATGAATATTTAGAATTTTAAGTTAATTATAACATACAAATTCTTTAAAAATAGGTTTAACTGATATTTTCTTTGATTGTCAAGTTTAGATATACAATCAAAATGTTGTTCCTTCAGTTACTATAAAAGTAAAAAACACCAGGAAAATCAAAATCATGATAACATTCAAGATTATTCCAATAATGCTGCACACTTTACCAGCGGTCATTAATCCCTTCCCGGTTTCCCCAGTAAGATTGATTTCTTGTTTACTCTTCGATGCAAAAATTAATCCTACAATTCCTAATATGATGCCTAAGACTGGAATAAGCAGGGATAATACCCCCAAGATCAGTGCTGCGATCGCTTTGCTATTGCTCGTTTTCATTTCCGACATATTATTCCACCTTCTTTCTTATGCTTATATATACGGTTATTGAAAGCAAAAGATTCTTTTTTTTATGTTCTTATTAATTCTTCATCATTCCTTGCTTCTTCTGCTGTTGAAATACATGCACCGTACCTCAAATGCAAAAAAAACGACTCATATAAATGAGTCGTTTTTTTTAAGTTCGTTTCAATTCAAGTCTCTGTGCTACTAAAGACAGACTATAGTTAACGATGAAATACATGAGAGCAACCAGGATTAAAATGGGTATCAAAAACTTTTGACTTTGGCCATAGATAATTTGTCCATGATGTGTCAGCTCCGGTAATGAGATGACAACCGCTAAAGAGGTATCCTTTAACAAAGAAATGAATTGGCTGACAATAGGAGGAACCATGCGGCGCAGCGCTTGGGGCAGGATGATGTATATCAATGCCT
The DNA here is from genome assembly GCF_042727425.1 of Peribacillus sp. NPDC060253. Lineage (NCBI taxonomy): Bacteria > Bacillati > Bacillota > Bacilli > Caryophanales > Bacillaceae > Peribacillus > Peribacillus sp. NPDC060253. The sequence goes on along the minus strand of NZ_JBHXAS010000107.1, from coordinate 2,823 downwards.
GTGTATAGCTCAGGCCTGATGAACGAGCAGCTTCCATTTGGCCTTTATCAACAGATTTCAAACCGCTTCGAATGACTTCGGAAAGCATGGCTGATTCGAAAATGGTCAAGGCAACGATAGCTGCTGGAATGATTTCTAATTTTATCCGTACCTCAGGTAAAGCAAAATACGTAAAGAATATTATTAGTAATAACGGTAAATTACGAACCGTTTCTACAATCAAGGCTAATATTTGTGATAAAACCGGCACCTTTGCGTAACGTATTATACCCACAAGCCCGCCAATAATGAAACTTAGAATAATGGATATAAATGCTACCTGGAGCGTTACCCAAAATCCCTCTAATAAAAACTTTAGATTATCCGGTGAATAAGCACCTGCAAAATCCATATCTTATACCTCCCTCAATTACTCTTAGCCAGACGTTTTTCTAAATAACCAACGCCAAGACTTAAAGGAATGGTAAGTATTAAGTAAAACGCTGCGACGAAAATGTAGACATCGAACACGACAAATGTCCTTGAAGAAATCAAATCTCCATGGTACATGAGATCAAGTCCTGCAACCACGGCTAAAATGGAAGAATTTTTAACTAGATTGATAAATTGGTTTCCAAGTGGCGGAATGACTATTTTAACCGCCTGTGGCAAAATGACGAGCCTCATTGCCTGCCCATATGTCAGTCCTGATGAACGAGCAGCTTCCATTTGGCCTTTAGGAACGGAAAGTATGCCAGCACGAATTGCCTCAGCTATAAAAGATGAAGTGTAAATGGTTAAGGCTAAGGTTCCTGCGTATAGTCCACTTAGTTTTAGACCAAGAAAGAAGAAAAAGGTAATAATCAATAATGGTATATTCCGAATGAACTCGACATAAGCGGTTCCAAGCCAGTTTAGAGGCTTTATTGGGGCAATCCGCATGATAGCAACAAACACACCTAGTATCAAACTTGCTACCAGCGCGATTAAACTCGACATAATTGTATTTTTAAAGCCTAATAAATACATATCCAGATTCTCTGTTAAAATGGAGAAATCAAGCACGGCATACACTCCTTTAACTAGTAAGGATGAGCAAATCGCTCATCCTTACATACAAAAATGTTCAAATGTTTTTAAGGTCATTTATCCGTACATATTTGGTAAAATGAATTAATGTTTAATCCATTTATCATGGATTTCATCATACTTGCCAGAATCTTTAAGTGACTTTAGCGCTTTGTTCAATTCGGCAACAAAGTCTTCATTACCTTTTTTAACAGCAATTCCATACGGCTCGTCTGTAAATGTTCCGCCAACAAGCTCATAATTTGGATCTTCATCTGCCATTCCATATAGGATGGAATCATCCGTAGTCAATGCATCCCCTTGCCCGGATTTAAGTGCAGCGAACGCTTCTGAATAATTTTCAAATTCAAGCACTTGTGCGTCAGGTGCTTTTTCACGAATATTAATGGAAGAGGTAGAGCCTTTTACAGCCAATACTTTTTTACCTTTTAAATCATCAATACCCTTTATATCGCTGCCTTTTTTGACCAACAAAGATTGTCCAGCATCGAAATAAACATCAGTGAAATCAACTTCTTTTTTACGATCTTCCGTGATGGTCATGGTCGCTACAATCGCATCGATATCCCCATTATTCAACAATGCCATCCTTGTTTTTGAAGTCACTTCTTTAAATTTAACTTTATTTTCATCACCTAGAATTTCAGCAGCAAGAGCTTTGGCGATATCAATATCAAAGCCTTCCACCTCACCAGTACTTGGGTTTTTCAAACCGAATAATCTTGTATCATTTTTAACCCCAAAAACAATCTCATCCTTATCCTTCACTTGTGAAAGGACATCTTTACCTGTTTCCTTACTTCCACCCTCTTTACCTTCGTCCGTGCTTTTCCCTCCGCCGCATCCAGCTAATAAAATGACAGCAAGTAGGGATAGCAAAGATGCCTTCAACCATTTCTTTTTCTTCAACATGAAAAATCACCCCTGTTTTTTATTTAATGATTTAATATACGGCTAAGAAATAAACGGGCCCTCTCCTCACGAGGATTCGCGTAAAACTCAGCCGGTGTTGCCTCTTCTAAAACCCTGCCTTCGTCCATGAATACGATTCGATCAGCAACCTCTCGGGCAAATCCCATTTCGTGCGTGACCACCACCATCGTCATCCCTTCATGGGCAAGTGCTTTCATTACATCCAGTACCTCGCCGATCATTTCTGGATCCAAGGCTGAGGTAGGTTCATCAAACAGCATGATATCAGGCCCCATTGCCAAACCTCTAGCTATGGCAACCCGTTGCTGCTGCCCGCCTGAAAGCTGAGAAGGGAAGGAATTTGCTTTATCTCCAATTCCTACTTTCTCCAGATACTTTTGTGCGATCTTCTTCGCTTCCGATTCGGATTGTCCTAAAACTTTCCGTGGAGCAAGCATGATATTCTCGAGCACTGTTTTATGGGGATACAGGTGAAAATGCTGGAAAACCATACCGATATTCCGACGCAGTTTGTTTATGTCCGTTTTTTTATCCGCTACATTTAAACCATTGATGGAAAGGGAACCTTCAGAAATGGTCTCTAGGCGGTTAATACATCGAAGCAGTGTACTTTTCCCTGACCCGGACGGACCGATGACAACTACTACCTCCCCCTTATTAATTGTCAGGTTAATCTCTTTCAAAACTTGAAAGTCACCAAAATACTTATTCACTCGATCAAAAACGATCATAATTAGCCTCCCTGCCCCATAATCAATCATACTAAACTTAAAATTTATAATAATCAGAATTCAATGTGTATAAACTATCATTCTCTCACCT
>NZ_JBHXAS010000106.1:0-16149 GCF_042727425.1 Peribacillus sp. NPDC060253 | reverse complement strand
TTATATAAATAATAGATATGAAAATGAAAATCAGTGAAATGACTCACTGGTTTCTTTTTTATTTTCACTTGCCTTTCTAATAAACATAAGAACAATCGGCACACAAATGGTACGTTAACCTATGATTGAGCTTTCATATGGCAGTCTATTGGCAACTGCAGCCTTTCCTTAATGGGTGAAAATGGAATTTGAGCATTGGAAAGACACTTGGTATGATAAAAGTGTCTTGTGCCCTCCCAGTTAAAGGGACAAAATAGTGGTCTGGGTGGGACTTATTTACGGTATTCATCAAATCTTCTATTTGGATGTTTTCATTCATTCCATTTATGAAGTTTTTTAGCATATTTAAAAAGGGTTAACTCCTTTTTAACGGTGTAGTGTTTATGAGTCGTTTGTTGTTGTACATAGTATCATAAGGAAAGGGACTTACATAATGCTTACCATAAAGGTCACTAAAAAAACGAATAGCATGCTTTATGGATAATAGAACATTCATACCAGCCGGTGTGAACACGAATTTCAAAGAGTGACCTTAACAAAGCTATAAGGAGAGAAAGCATAGGTGGCAGTTATATGAAAACATTAGAGGAAATAAATGAAGAATATCGAGAAACCATCGATTTTGATGTTAAAGAACCAGCGGGAGTGGATATTGATGACTAAGTTTCATTCTGATATGACAGTGGAGGAAGCGATTTCACGTTTTCCCATCGGTAAAAATGAAGTGGAAGTTATAGACAATTCAGAGGATTTCATCGGATTTCTGACAATAGAAGCGTTATCTGCGGCCGTGCAACAGAGTGATTTAACGAAGCCAATTTCTCATTTTATTACAGTGAATGCACCGCTGCAAAATTTAAGGAATTACTCGATACCATATGAACAATTTCAAGCATTTTTTGAGAGTGATTTATGCAGGGTTGTATTTAATGCCCTGTATGATGGCGTGTATATCACAGATGGTGAAGGAACGACATTATTTATCAATCAAGCTTATCAACGCATTACTGGAATTAGGGAAGAGGAAATTATCGGAAAACCCATGAGTTATTTAATTGAACAGGGGATGATTTCCGTTTCTGCTTCATTGGACTCTATTCGAACGAAGAATCAAGTTACGCTGACGCAAAGAATCCGAAACGGAAGAAAGATTATCGTGTCGGCGACACCCATTCTTTCACCACAGAACGAAGTCATATTTGTCATAAATAGTGTTAGAGATATTACTGAATTAATCCGAATGAAGTATACGATTGACAGTCAGAAGTTATCTTTCCAACCCATTTCTCAATTGTTACCTGATTCGGAACAGGTGAATCTACAGGAAATAATCATTGGGCCCTTTACAACGCCTTTATTCAAGATGGCTGATAAGGTAGCCAAAACGGACGCGAAGATCTTATTACAGGGAGAAACGGGTGTAGGAAAGAGCTTGATTGCTAAGTACATTCATTCCAAAAGCTCCAGGAAGGAAAATATTTTCCTTGAATTAAATTGCGGGGCCCTCCCAGCGAACTTGGTGGAATCTGAACTTTTTGGATATGAACCGGGAGCATTTACCGGATCCCTAAAGAATGGGAAAATGGGTATTTTTGAAAAAGCCAATGGTGGCACGTTATTTTTAGACGAAATTGGGGACTTACCTTTAGAGTTACAGGTAAAACTATTGAAAGTGGTGGAAGAAAACAAGTTTATGAGAGTAGGCTCTACTGAAATGAAAGAAGTGGATGTTAGATTAATTACTGCCACTCATCGTGACCTAGCATCACTTGTTCAAGAAGGATCTTTCCGCGAAGATCTTTATTACCGGCTTAATATTGTCTCGTTTGAAGTTCCGCCTTTACGCCAGCGGAAAGAGGAAATGGTCCCGCTTTTAGAAATGTATCTGGAAAAATTCAATGTAAAATATGATGAAAAGAAAAAGATGACACCGGAATGCTATGAATGGCTAACGAATTATTCGTGGCCTGGTAATATACGTGAGCTTGCGAATCTTGCTGAGCGACTGGTCGTTACGACTTATGAGGATACGATTGATTTATCTAATTTACCATCTTTCATACGGCCGGTCGTAACACGGAAAACTACACCTCTTTCCTTGAAGGAGGCCGTTTCTGAACTGGAGCGATCCTTAATCCTGAATGCAATGAATAAATACGGGACCACAAGGGCGGCTGCCGCCTCTTTGGAAATCAGTCAAAGCGCCTTGGTGCAAAAAATGAAAAAATTTCACATTCGATTAGAAAACGAATCGAATTAGTTTTTTCGATTTGATTTCTACTCATTTTATTCGGATTTCCAATGAAAAAATAGAGTAAACCCTTATTATATTAAGCGTTTTCAATTTGGCATGATTCCTGCAATAGTAGATTAATGAAAGGGGAGATTACCATGAATATTTCTATTTTTTCAATGGCTAACAAATTGGTGACAGGAGCAGATTCTTTACAACAGCTGACTGAAGAGGTTACACGATTAGGGATGAAGAATCCATTATTAGTTACAGATAAAGTTTTACTGAATGCTGGGGTTGTGCAAAAGGTTGAGGATTTACTTTCATCGGCATACGGTATTTTTTCGGAAGTCAATCCTGAACCGGAAATTGAAATCGTGGAGCAATGTGTACGTTCTATCAGGGATGGAAATCATGATGGGCTGATTGCGGTAGGGGGTGGAAGTGCGATAGATATTGCAAAAGCCTCTTCTGTTATGGCTACGAATTCGGGTAGCATCGAGACCTATTTTGGTACGAACTTGATTGAAGTTCCAGGTATTCCTTTAATAGCTATACCGACGACAGCGGGTACCGGGTCCGAAGTGACGAATATTTCGATTTTATCTGACAAAAAAGAACAGGTTAAGAAGGGAATTGTTAGTTCGTTTCTATTACCGGATGTGGCGATTGTTTCCCCGATTATGACACTGACTTGCCCACCAAGTGTGACGGCTGCGAGTGGAGTGGATGCACTTGTTCATGCAGTCGAGGCCTATATTTCTAAATTTGCGTCGCCTGTGACGGATGCCTTGGCAATTGGCGCTATGAAGTTGATCGCTAAAAATTTACCAAAGGCTTATGCGGCGCCAGATCATCTAGAAGCACGAGAAGCCATGATCACGGGAAGCCTAATGGCCGGGTTAGCTTTTGGAAATGCCGGTGTTGGAGCTGTACATGCCCTAGCTTATCCGCTTGGAGGTCGTTTCCATTTATCACATGGAGTCAGCAATTCATTATTACTGCCTTTTGTCATGCAATGGAATAAAATTGCATGTTTAGAAAGATTCCGAGATATTGCGGAAGCACTTGGAGAAAAAGTCGATCATTTAAATGATGATGAGGCAGCGGATAAAGCGATCGAAGCAATGACTAGAATATGTAGATACGTGGATATACCTGAGTCACTTCGTGAATTTGATATTCCTGAATCTTCCTTAAGTGAAATGGCTGCTGAAGCCATCAAACAAGTCCGTTTACTTCGGAATAATCCTCGTGCATTAAACGTTCGTGATATCGAAAAAATATATCGTTCAGCCTATGGCATTTAACTGGAGGAAACAACATGAAATGGAAAAACCGTCCATACGGAAAAGAGACATCGTATATACCTGCAGGTCCTTTTAAAATAAGACTGCCATTTGTTCATTATCGTTTTGAGTGGCCAGACTATGTTCAAGGTTTATTAATGTGTGCCGTTGATCTTGGAGCGATTACACTTCTTGCAGACCATCTAGGTATGCCTTTCGATGTGGCTCTAGCCGTTGTTGTCTTAAATGGATTATTATATTTAGCACATCATTTACTCGGAGACCCAGTTATACCAGGTTGGATTACACCAGCGGTTCCATTGCTTGTGTTGTTTGTCGGGCAATTTCCAGAAGGACCTGATAGGGTCTATGCACTCGTTGCGTTTCAATTAACATTAGGGATTTTATCCATAATACTAGGAATGACCGGGCTTGCGAGTAAAGTCGTTCGATTAGTGCCGAATGCAATTAAATCAGGCATTATATTAGGAGCGGGAATTGGTGCTGTCGTTTCTATTTTTGAAGTCGGTGGAAAGTTTGATTTATTTCCTTATACAATAAGCATTTGTATCGGTTTTGCCTTTTATTTGCTTTTTTCGAAAAGTTTTGGAAAATTGAAAATACGAAATAAAGTTTGGATATTTATCGGTAATTTAGGGATATTGCCAGCTATTCTACTCGCGGTCTTTGTTGCCCCCATTTTTGGAGAAGCAAAATGGCCAAATATTCAATGGGGATTCAGCAGTCCGGACTTTGCTACGCTTTGGTCTGACTATACGGTTTTTGGTTTAGGGTTCCCTGCCATGACCTTCTTTTTAAGTGCAATACCAGCTGTTTTTGCTACTTATTTAGTTGTATTTGGGGATGTGCTGAAAACAAAAGCTTTGCTCTCTGAATCGGATGAGGTCAGGGAAGATGAAAAAGTGGATTATAATCCAAACAGGGCCCATTTAATTTTTGGCGGCCGAAATGTGATCATGAGTTTCATCGGGCCTGATATTACGATGTGTGGTCCGTTATGGGCAGCCATGCAGGTCGTTGTAGTGGAACGCTTTAAAAATGGCAAGAAAGCAATGAACTCATTCTTTGGCGGTGCTGGCTCCTTCCGTTGGGGTACGAATACTGGGCTATTCTTATTGCCAGTCGTCAGTTTGGTGGAACCAATTCTCGGTGTGGCATTGGCCTTAACGCTTTTGGTTCAAGGATATGTTAGCGTGCGTGTCGGTGTAATGCAGGCGAGGAGCCAACGCGACTTGGGAATTGCAGGGGTCGTTGCTGCCATCCTTGTTATAAAGGGTGCTGGAATGGCGTTTGCAGCAGGAATTCTTTTATGTGCCCTTTTATATGGTAAGGACTTTTTCAAAGGAGAAAATGATAAGACTTTTACAGATCATGAAGAAGAAGAGGAGCTTAAAGCAGGATGAACAAAGTAGTTGAAAAATGGCCAATATATATAAACGGTGAAACGATACAAACAGAACGTCATTTTGTAGTGGAAAATCCAGCAACATTGGATCCTGTGGGCTATGTTCCGGACGCTACGGAAAAAGAAGCAAAGGCTGCTGTGGATGCAGCTCATGCGGCCTTTCTAAATTGGTCGAAAACAAGTGCATATCTGCGGGCGGAATTACTTGAGAAGTGGTACACAATTATTGAAAAAAGGCTAGATGAAATCGCAACAACCATGACATTGGAGCAAGGGAAACCATTGGCTGAAGCAAAAGGTGAAATAAAATATGCTTCAAGTTTCGTGAAATGGTTTGCTGAAGAAGCAAAGCGTAACTATGGAGAAACCATACCAGCTTCCGTTGCTTCTAAGCGAATTTTAGTGCAAAAGCAGGCAGTCGGTGTCGTTGCTGCCATCACGCCGTGGAATTTTCCTGCTGCCATGATCACAAGGAAAGTGGCACCAGCACTTGCAGCAGGATGTACCGTCGTCATCAAACCCGCGGAACAAACACCATTGACAGCATTGCTATTAGTTGAAAGTGCGCATGAAGCAGGCATTCCGGCCGGTGTAATAAATATTGTCACAACACAAAACCCGGGGGAAGTGTCAGACGTTTGGATGAATGATTCACGTGTCAAAAAAATTACATTTACGGGTTCCACACCTGTAGGGAAGCATCTAATGAAAAAGGCAGCAGAAACGGTAAAAAAAGTCTCACTTGAATTGGGTGGCTTAGCTCCGTTTATCATAGCCGAAGATGCGAATATCGAAGAAGCCGTAAAAGGTTTGATTCAATCGAAATTTAGGAATGCCGGACAAACATGTATTTGTGCGAACCGAATTTACGTCCATGAGACGATTCAAGAGCCATTTTTACAAGCCTTTGAAAAGGCTGTTTTATCTTTGAAGGTTGGAAATGGAATGAATGGAACCGATCTTGGGCCACTGATTGATGAAGCTGCCGTAAAAAAAGTTCAGTTTCAAGTAGAAGATGCTATAAGTAAAGGAGCTGTCATCCATAAGACATCCAAGGTAGATAAAGAGAAGGGCTATTTTATCGCACCTGCCATTCTTTCCAATGTAACGGATGATATGCTGTGTATGCAGGAAGAAACGTTTGGTCCGATTGCACCAGTCAGTACATTTAAAACTGACCAAGAAGCGATGGATCGAGCCAATAACACTAATTTTGGCTTGGCAGCTTATGTATATACAGAGTCATTAAATAAAGCAGTAACCTATTCGGATGGCCTCGAGTATGGGATTGTTGGGATTAATGATAGTGCCCCATCCACTGCTCAAGCACCATTTGGCGGCATGAAGGAAAGTGGCTTAGGTAGAGAAGGCGGGCACTCCGGCATGGATGAATTTTTAGAAGTAAAGTATGTATCTCTACAGCTTAGCAATTAAACTAATGGATGTTGACGTTTCTCAAGGATCACATTCTAAATAAGAGAGTAAAGGCACATCGAATATCGATGTGCCTTTACTCCTTTTCAAAAGTTAATAAGCATTTTTAGTTCGTTCAATGGCAAAAGAAAAAATCCCCAAAGAATTTTATCAAAGAAAAACGTATAGTATGATTTTTAAGTTTGAGAGTTTTACGCTTGAAAAGGAAAAATTAGGTATGGTCAATCATGGACTTTGATTATTCCGCTAAGCTTTCTACCAATCGGTTTTCCTTCCAAATGACTGTAATACCCAGTCCGATGACGATAATGACAGCAGCGAAAAGATAAGGATAGTTGATGTTTACGTCAAATAGTAATCCTCCCATTGATGGTCCGGCGATATTCCCTAAGCTCGTATAGGTTGAGTTCATACCAGCAACAAACCCTTGCTCTTTCCCGGCAGCTTTTGATAGAAATGTCGTTAATGCCGGACGAAGCAAGTCAAATGCAAGGAAGATGAAGCAAGTTACGACTAGAACTGCCAAAAATCTAGAGATCATGGTGGAAGCTACTGCAAAGATTGCACTGATAATTAAGCATAATTGGATAAGCTTCTTTTCACCCAGGAAATCTATCAGTTTACCAAACATAAATACTTGTACAACCACTCCAAAGATTGAGCTTATTGTAATGATAATTGCAATATCCTTCGGCGTGAAGCCAAACTTATGATCAGAATATAGGCTAAAAACAGTTTCATACGCTGATAAACCAAATGCTAGTACAAATACAATGATGAACGCAATGAAGTAAAGCGGATTGACTGATTTTTTTAAATCGCCTATAAAGTTCGTTTGCTTTGTATTAGCAGAACCTTCTGCAAGCTGTTCCTTTGTTAACGGCTCTTTTAAAATGAATAATGATGTAATGCATGCTAAAAAGGCGATAGCCGCCGCAAGGAAGAAGGGCAAGCGTATACCATATTCGGCAATGAAGCCACCGATACCGGGTCCTATTATAAAGCCCAAGCTAATGGCGGCTGATATATAGCCCATAGCTTTCGGCCTTTCCTTAACGGAAGTAATATCTGCAACATATGCCGTAACACCTGGCATGATAAAGGCGGCACTGATTCCGCCTAGGATCCTTGATAAATAAAACACGGATACATTCGTGCCTATACCGAAGATAAGTTCAGAAACACCAAAAAGGAATAAGCCGATGATGATGATTTTCTTTCTGCCATAACGGTCAACCCAACGACCTGCGAATGGTGACATAACAAGCTGTGATACCGCAAATACGGCAACCAGATAGCCCATCGTACTTCCTGATAAATGCATGATATTCATAAATGACGGCATAACGGGGATGATGAGCCCAATACCCAAAAAAGCAATGAATATATTGCTTAGAAGAATAATTAATACCGCCTTTTGTTCTTTAATTGGTTTATTCATGTTTTAACACCACTTTCTATGTGAATCATTTTTGTGAAATACCTCTCCAAAACACTTTCCAAGAGGCAGATAATTTATCCTTCAGCTGTTTCTCATCATTTCCATATACAAGCTCTACCAAAATGGAATCCACTACTCCCAAGAAAGCATAGGTCGGCGTTATGGCTGCATCTTCGACGATTAATTTGGCATTGATCCAATCCTGGAATTTACATTCAAGAATTGTCTGCACCTTTTCCTCGATATCTATGACTTCCTTACCAACCTCTTTTTCAAGATGTGCTGGCGGAAAAAAGGACATACGCAGCCAAAACTTTATATGCTCATTTTTTTGGAAAAGATCGATGACCAATTGTAGGAATCCATATAAATCTTTTTCAGGATTTTTTGAATCAACTTTACTGAAATATTGGAGTTTCGAAGATAGCTCCGTCTCTTTCGCATCACGTAAAACTTGCAGAAAAAGATCATCCTTGCCTTTAAAATGGGCGTAAATGGATTGCTTTTTCATGCCGACTTCTTCAGCTATTAGAGAAAGGGACGCTCCTTCATAACCATGAATCGTGAAATATTTTAGAGCGGCTTCCTTAATTTCATTACTTTTCAATAATATCACCTCATAATTTAACGAACGTTCGTCAGTTATAATAGCAAATTAAATAAATATATGCAAGCTAATCAGTTTATAAAATGGCATTTTGCAAAATGGATCTATATTTTATTGCAATCGCTCAATTGGTAGGCAATATATTTTTTCAACTGAGTATTTTTCTATGTCTAATTTTCATATGGATGTTTTGTAGTGTGATGGGATGTTCTTAATTTCATGCTTTCTAAAAATGTCCAGTAATACGAAGAAATATTGCTTATTTGGATAGTTTATGTACTTTGAATAAAAAAAATAAAATTTGATTATTGTTTATTATCAGATTTCTTAAAAAAGGGCGGTTTCTTAGGAAGATTATTTTTTCTATATAGTTAGTAGATTTATAAACAAGAGACCCGCTTTATCTTGAAGCGGGTCTCTCTCGTAAAAATGGTTTCAGATGCCAAAAACAATTTCCTGGAAACTGGGTGTATCCTTAAATGGCCAATTAGTCCACTTTTTTTGGTTCAATTCCCTCTGGGTAGTATAAGTTGTAAATGAAAATTTGTAGGATCTACATAGTTCAATAAAAAAACACTCCATGCTAATAACAAAACTCCCGCATATAAATCTATATTGATAATAAAGAGATAGGTGGGATGAAGTTGGATACGTATGACATCAGAAAAGTGATTCAATACTACTACACAAAAATACGAGAAACGAATCACCCTTATTATTGGTACTGTTTGGCTGAGACTCAGGTAATGGCCGGATTAACAAATGAAGCACTGCAAACGATTGATGGCATCTTGTTGTTTCCAAATCCTTATCCTTCGAAGCAGGGACTGCTTGAAATGCAAAGTAGCCTCCAAACTGTTCTTTCAAGGGAAATGAATCCGAACAGAACAGCCATCGTGACCTCATTGCAAGGCGATATTGATGGGGACGGGATAAAGGATAATGTTTTTCTTACTGCAAATAAAACCCCTGATAGCCCCTTTTGGAGGAATATAACTTTGGTTATACAAAATGGGAGTACAAATCAATATGAACAAGTTCCCATAAAAAATAACGCAGGATACAATCCGACCCTTTTTCTTGGTGATTTTACAGGTAACAATGTGGATGACATTTTAGTGGTCATTGATACAGGAGGAAGCGGCGGTACTATTTATGCGTATGTCGTTTCATATCTTAACGGTCAACTCATGACTATTTTTAATTCCGACACATTCAATGTAACGTTTAAATACGCTGTGAATTATGAAAATCTATACAAAGCCAAGGTGAACAGTTATTACCTAAAAGAAAGGTACATTCTAGACCTTACTTATAAGGATAAGGAATATTTATCAGAAATTTATAACAAGAATGGTGTTTTGAAGGCACCTATAGAAGGATGGGTCAATCCTTTATCTGGTCTATATCCGGTCGATTTTAATAGGGATGGCATAAATGAGCTCGAAGCGTATCAGAGGATAGCGGGAAGGTACAATGCCGACTCATTGGGAATGGTACAGACCGTATTGAAGTGGAACGGGCAAGCTTTTGTTCCTGATCGGCAGAATGTGGCTATCTTTGGAGGGGAAATATAACATATTGGGAAAAGAAGGTTCATGAACAAGGTATGGGCGAAATCTTCGCCCAAAGGATGCCGAGAATTATTCTTGTCAATGGTTTAGCTGACTGTGCAAAATGAAAGTTCCATACATTTACGAACATAATTGAACTGGCAATAATCATAGTAAGCCGACGTGATGGCTTCTTTGCTACTTCTATGGATTCATCAAATCTAAAAGGGCGAAATGCTAATTCGGATTATTAGTAGGCGATACCTACACGTGATTTTAAATAATCGCTGCTTTTAATCTGGCTATAGGTAAATTCTGCTGTATCCGCCACGGATATTTCAACTCCATCCTCCGGCAAGAAGTTTCTTTCTACACGATATTTACCAACACTTTTTCCATCCGGCAAATACGTAGGGCAGACAATAGTCCATTCGAGTGTTGATTGTTTAAGCAAATCGTACACTTTATGATGTTCTTCCGTTGAACGGGTAGACTTGCGCTTTGATTCACTTGTCTGATAACGCAGTGAGTTTGGAGTGTTTCTACTTTGCAGAATACCTGCTGTTCCAATCGTTATAATTCGTTGTATACCTTCAATTTCCATTACTTCGATAATTAGTGGCATGCTTGCTGATAAAGTGGTTGTCCCATCAGTACTTAGTGCACTAAGTACTACATCAATCCCATGCATTGCACGTACGATATCATCCTTATGTAAAACATTACCTTGAATAATGGTTAAACTTGCATGGTTTATTTGGATTTTCTCTGGAGTGCGAACTAAAACTGTAACATGATGTCTGTCATGAAGGCATTTAGTAACTAATTGACCCCCAACTCGTCCAGTTGCACCTAAAATTAAAATATTCAAGAATTAACCTCCTTTTTCGAATTATACTTTATCATTTTCAACGAATGGGAGCTTTAGTTCAATAAGACATTTTAAACGATCAAATTTTTCTTAAGAAAATGAATCAATAAAATCATAGTAGATCCTATTTAAATCAACCTTTTTCCAAAAGGCACAACTCATCAAATTATCCTTCTGAGAAATTGGGATTTTTAATACGGTACATCATGAACTTTGTAAATTAGCGTTTTGCTGGCGGTACCCCATCGCCATCAAGCTAAGCCTGCCAAGAGTTAATTTGAAAGTGCGTTCTCTTTATTTTGCTACAGTAATACTAAAATTGTGCATGACAAAAAAACCTATTAAATAGGTTTTTTAAAAAGTATTAGGCAACTTTGAGTTTTTGTGACATCGAATAATCATAGACAACACCTAAGATATCGAAGACCGTTTTCTTGTTATAACGATGACATTTCCGTCCGTTTTTCTCCAAAAGGTAAAACAGACGGAGAAAAGTCTTTGATAGTTCTTGGGTGTCCTTTTGTAATCCTTGATAAAACAATAAATAATAGTCTTTTATCATATAGATAGATTTATATTCACTTAACTCCTTCTTTTTCATGTCTAAAAGTAACTGGCGCATTTTAAACATGGTAGAGGAACAGAGTAAAATGCTAATCAGTTGCCCATACAAGTGACACTCTAAGCGTTCCCTTTTGATCTCTTTGCACTTGTCAATTTGAAAGAAAGATTTCCAGGTCTTAAATAGAATTTCAATCTGCCAACGTAACGAATACAGGTCATGGATATGTTCCGTTGGAACGTCTTCTAAAGAAAGATTTGTAATATATACGTTCATTCCACTTAATCGTTTGCTTCGGTCTTTATAGGTAATGCCCTTCTTCTTTTCTTTTTTTGCTTGTTCTTTCAATCTTTTCTCTGTTTGTGCCTCAGTTAGTCGATGAATAACCACTCGGGCGGGTAGTTTTTGATACAGTCCAATGTATGCTTCTGAAATTTCGAGTGTTTGACCAGGTTGTAATTGATTCATAAGCTCTTCCATGTCTAACTGAATAAAGAGAGTACCTTTCTTCACAGTCCCATTTCGAAAAAACTCTGGTTTATCGTTCTTACGATAGATACGAGAATTTAACTTCAAACGTGAGACATAGTAAGCACCTTCATCATTCATTTTCTGTAAGTCATGTAAGTCGAAATACCCTAAATCCCTTATGTATAAGTCTTTCGGTTGAATGATTTGTAGACTCGTTGAACCGAAGGTTTTATCATTTTCTCTCCCTTCTCCTACATAAACGTGAAGGAACTTCCCACTCAATAAGTCATATTCAAGTTGGATTTTAACACCTGCGGTATGGCTGCTTCCGCCAGAACCTTGATAATGTGAGGCAAACTTATCTGGAAGTTGAAATGTTGTAGAATCTAGGATCCGAATACGTTTAAAAGTCGTGGAGTATGGGTGAAGTATTTCTTGTGTTGAATGAATTCTTTGAGTGAGAAGATTAGCTAGAACTTGTTGAAGAAACTGTACGGCTGAACCATTAAATCGTTGATTAAGCCCTTCGGGGCTCATGAGGACACCTGTAGATGCTTCGAGATGGCTACACAATTGTGTGAGTGGCGTACTCGCGACCTGTTGACTAAGCCATACACATAAAGCAATTAATTCTTGTGCTTGATATTTACTTTTACGTTGAACAAAACCAACTTCTTTAGCTAATTGTTGTAGAGAAGACGGAGATAAGTAGTTTTGAAGTTCTTGAGAAAAGAGATTCATTTCGTCTGAAACAGAAAAACTCATAGAAAACGCCATCCTTCCTGTATATTTCTACAAAAAGAATAGCGTTTTTTTCGTTATGATGATACAAATTCACCTTAGCTTAATGGCCATGCGGTGGGACCCCTAAAATAGTAAAATATCGACTCATGTCTCATTATGGATGGTATACTATTATTTTAATAAATTTCCAAATTATGAGGAGGTTATTCAATGAAAAAGGTACGGAATGGAATATGGATGTTTGTTACACTCGTTCTCATGCTATCTTTACTTCCAGAAATGTCTGTTAAGGCGGCAGCCGATCCGATCATTAAGGTTAAATTAAAAGGCTATCTTGGTAATAAATCCGAGATTACCGTCGAACCGGAAGTCACGTACACTACGAATCTAGCAAATGTAAAACTAGAATCGAACAAGAAGTATACGTTGAGGGTCAGCGGTACGGACATTGTTGTTCTGACAGATTCAAAAGAAATAGGCAAAGCTTCTGAGATTGAAGTGAAACCTGAAACAGGGAACGGTCCACTTTCGATTAATGGGCGTACATACTTAGGTAGTTTACGTTTTATTATGGAAGATGGGAAATTCATCCGTCCATATAACTCAATTGGTCTTGAAGATTATTTAAAAGGGGTTGTTCCAGCTGAAATGCCGGCTTTATGGAATCAGGAAGCCTTAAAGGCACAGGCTGTTGCGGCAAGAACCTATGCGATGAGCTACATCAACAGAACGCCCGATGACACAATGAGTTACCAGGTATACGGTGGCTACACTTGGCACGAAAACTCAACAAAAGCTGTTAAAGCAACAGAAGGTCAGGTCATCGGTTATGGTGAAAAACAACATATAGGTTCAGATGCTCTTTTTTCCTCTAGCAATGGAGGGAAAACCGAGTCCAACAATAATGTTTGGATTGGTACAGAGCTACCATATTTAATGGTCAAAGACGATCCATATGATCCGCAAACTGTGTGGAGTTTTAGTGTAAAAAAGCAACAAATAGACCTTACAAATTTAGATTTGACAAAAGCAGATACATGGTGGGCTAATACCAAGGAAGCTGAACAAACACCAGTAATTTCTAATATAAGAGCATGGCTACAGAAAAATGGATATACCGGCAAAGACATTAAAATAACGGCTGTCCCTCACCTATCCCTTCACGCACTAACAAGTGGCGGCAGGGTGAGTAAAGGAAGTATAAAGATTGAATTTATGGTGAAAGAAAAGGGGAAAGCGCTACAGCAAAGTGTAATATTAGAAGATGTAACGGCTTCGAAAATTAGAGACATTATCGGTCTGAGCATCATGAAAAGCTTTTTAGTAGACAAAGTGGATACTGCAAGGGATGCGATTAACGTTTCAGGCAAGGGATACGGCCATGGTGTCGGACTAAGTCAGTATGGCGCGAAAAAGGCTGGCGAAAAGGGAAATACGTATCGCGAGATTCTTGCTTTCTATTATGAAGGGACAAGCTTAAAACAAGCTTATAAGCCCGAGCCTGAAGAAGTAGAACCAGTCAAGCCAGAACCGGCACCTATCATTCCAACGCCAATACCAACACCAGCTCCGGATCCCGCACCTAAAGATGAAACAGCACCAATGATTAATAGTTTAAAAGCCCATTACGATTCTAAAACAAACCAAGTCAAAATAACCTTTGATACAAATGAAAAAGCGAATGTGACAGTGGAAGTTAAGGATGAAAAAGAGCAAATCATCGCTTCTCTTGTCAAAGGGGATCAAAAGCCGTCAGGATCGCAATTAGCCATTTGGGATGCATCAGAGGTAAGTAACGGTTCATACACCTTTGAAGTTAGAGCGATTGATAGTAGTAATAATGCAAGTTCAGCATCTGTTCCATTTTCATTAACAAAGCCTGACACAGCGGCTCCAGTTATTAAAAATACAAATACCTCATATGACTCAAAAACAAATAAAGTTTTCCTGAAGTATGAGATCAATGAAAAATCAAAGATTACCGTTCAAGTAAAAGACGCAAAAGGCAAAATCGAAGCTACTCCGATCAATAATGCAGAGAAAAATGCCGGTGTCCAATGGACATCGTGGAATGTATCGAAGGTTATGAACGGTAAGTACTCATTTGAAATTGCAACGATCGACAGCAATCAAAATAAAAGCTCAGCAACGGTTCCATTTACTTTAACGAAACCTGATATAACGGCACCTTCCATTAATAATATAAAAACCTCATATGATTCAAAAACGAGTAATGTTGCTTTGAAGTATGAGATTAATGAAAAGGCGAAGGTAACCGTTCAAGTAAAAGATGCAAAAAACAAAACCGTGGCGACACTAACCAATAATGCTACAAACAATGCCGGTATCCAAAGTGCATCATGGAATGTATCAAAGGTATCGAACGGAAAGTATACGTTTACCATTACAGCGATTGATCCAAGCCAGAACAAACGTACAACGACGACTTCCTACACTTTAAACAAACCGGCAGCGAAGAATATGACTGGTAAGGTCAATGCTACGAAGTTGAATGTCCGTTCTAAACCAACCACATCTGGGAAAGTTCTTGGCTCTTTGAAGAAAAACCAAATCGTTACCGTAATTAATAAGAGTAGCTCTTGGTACAAAATTCAGTACGGTAAGGGAACAGGTTATGTGCACGCAAAATACCTAACGAACGTCCGATAACGAAATCAATCAGTGAAAAGCCCTAATCAAAATTTGGTGAGCACTGAAAAAGACCATGATTTTTTAAAAGTCATGGTCTTTTTCTATATATTTCATTTCCGATAGTAAATTCAGTCTGAAACAGCCCCTTATTGGGGTCCCCACCGCATCGCCATCAAGATAAAAAATATAAAACACTCCAAAACGAAAAAAGAGCTACTTTTTCTGTAAAATTAATAGAAAAAAGAATTTTTTCGTTATGGGGATACAAATATATCTTAGCTTGATGGGCATGTGGCGGTACCCCAAGAAGGTGCTGCCAAAAATCATTTTTTAAAATGTTTGTTAATAGGTAATTCCTATAACCAAATCGTTTGGGTGAAGGATTTTCTGGTCTAGTGGCCCGGTTATTTAGTGAAAATACAAAATGGGCCCCGAAAGTTTCAAGAGGATCCCTTTTGAAGTAGTGAAAAATATAAAAACGCTCCAAAAAAAACAATAACGACTACAATTCCTCCTCTAATATTCCTGTCCTTCTTTCGATTTTAGAAAAGAATCAACTGATTCATCTAATAAATTTTCCCGATTAGGATCTTCATTGACATCTGTATCCACTTCCATTTCGTTGTTATTTAATATTCTAACCTGACTTTTATGTTGAGCTGGATTATGGTTATTATCTTTTGGCATATAAACTCCTTCTTGAACAGATATTTTTTATTTAGTATGAACAATTGAACCAATATGAAATCCAATATTCTGTAAGATTATTTGAGCTTCTTTCCCGGATTGAGTCCTGTTGTCTTGATGGAAGGTGGAAAAAGTATATATGATTTTATTTTGGGTATTATTGACTGAATATTATAAAT
>NZ_JBHXAS010000105.1:0-16413 GCF_042727425.1 Peribacillus sp. NPDC060253 | reverse complement strand
ACGTTATTATATTTTATTGTTATATTAAATGCAACACTATTCTGTCTTTTTACTAAATAAAAGGAAAATATCGGAATTGGACCAGTCTTTTATTCAACTAATACGTTAAACGGCGACGATTCCACCTTGATGGACTCTGTTGGGCAGCCCTCCAGTGCATCATCCAAGTCATCAAATAAATCTTCCTCGACTTCTGCGGTTCCTTCATTTTCATCCAGAATGACGAATGCGACTCCCTCAAATCAAAGATTTCCGGCGCAGCGGCACCGCATGCACCGCAAGCAATGCAAGTTTCTTGATCCACAATTGCATATTTAGCCATGATGCCTTCCTCCTTATCTCTATTTCATTAATTCTTTCTTTGTTTTCCTACCGTCCAATTATCGTAACGTCCACTGCATTTTCTTGTTCATACACCCGTTTACCCACTGCCCCATTCATACGCTAATGATTTCATCATTCCGTTTATCCACGACACGAATGGCTTTTCCTTCTGAACGCGGAATGCTTTTTGGAATGTTAACAACAATATCCATCGTTACAAGACATGTGGATTTCATATGATGCTGAATCGTTTTCTTTAATTTCTCTACTTTTATATGTGCTAAGTCTTCTTCAATCTCTTTGTAGAAACCGCTTTCAATTTCTATATGCAGTTCAACACAATCCATATTCCCCTTCTTGATGAGGTGTATCTGGTAATGAGGAACAATTCCCTCTATTTGGAATAACACACGCTCAATTTCAGATGGAAATACATTCACTCCCCTGACTATGATCATATCATCCGTCCTGCCTTTAACACGGGACATTCTTGTTGTGGTACGTCCGCATGTACATGGTTCATGGGTAATCGAGGCAATATCGCCTGTACGATAACGAATGATTGGAAGCGCTTCCTTCGTAAGGCTTGTAAAGACAAGTTCCCCATCCTCGCCGTCCTCAACTGGTTCAAGCGTATCCGGATTAATGACTTCAACAAGGAAATGGTCTTCTGCGATATGCAGTCCATTCTGTGCTTCATGGCATTCAATTGCAACTCCCGGCCCCATGATTTCACTTAATCCATAAATATCGACTGCTTTCAAATTCAGTTTCTTCTCTAACGTAGCCCTCATTTCCTCTGACCACGGCTCAGCTCCGAAAATCCCATACTCAAGCCCATTATTGGCTGGATCAAGCCCCATCTCTTCCATCTTTTCTGCAATATTCAATATATAAGAAGGGGTTCCACAAATCCCACGCGGTTTAAAATCATTGATGATCGTAATCTGGCGATCGGTATTCCCCCCTGAAATAGGAACAGTGGCAACCCCTAACTTTTCTGCACCGCAATGGAGGCCCAGTCCGCCTGTAAACAGACCATATCCGTATGCGTTATGGAATATATCTGACTTGCGTCCTCCAGCAGCCACGATTCCACGTGCGACGATCGTTGCCCAGTTTTCCAAATCGTTTTTCGTATACCCGACAATGGTAGGCTTCCCGCTTGTTCCGGATGAACCATGAATGCGTGTTACATCTTCCATTGGGACGGCAAATAAACCGAACGGATACTGGTCACGAAGAGTCTGTTTTTTTGTAAATGGAAGCTTTGATACATCGCTTAAAGTTTGAATATCCTCTGGATCAATGCCCAATTCTTCAAACTTTTCTCTGTAATAAGGTACATTTTCGTATACATGGCTAATCGTTTTTTTTAGTCGTGCCGTTTGAAGACTTTCCATTTCAGCGCGGCTTGCCGTTTCAACTTCAGGATTGTACATTGTTTCAGCCCCCTCAATTTAGCTAGTGTTCCATCCGACTTCTCTTTCATAACGATATTAAAACGGAATTTAAATATATTGTTATGCTTCATTTTTAAGATTAATACGTCATTTTAACGATGTCAATCATGTTTTATATAATTTTACAAAACTTTTTTAATTTACATAATTTTCTGACTATGTTACTTTAACAATGATATATCATATTTCTTAGTACTCGTTTTAAAACCGTACTACAATTAAAAAGGGGGCTTATTATGGAATCACCGGTTAAAATGGGTCATTCAGCTGAAAATCATGACAACCAAACTGCGGATTGACTGCATGGCAAAATGGATTGGCCGTGGCCGGTGACTTTATGTCAGCCGCTTCTTTCCTAGGGATTACTGGTGCGATTGCCCTGATTGGTTTTGATGGCTTTTATATGAGCATCGGGAACCTTGTAGCATTCCTTGTCTTATTGTATCTTGTTTCGGAACCACTTCGTAACTTAGGGAAATATACGTTGGCAGACATGATTTCAGCGCGTTTCAAATCGAAAAAAGTGCGCGGGATAGCTGCCGCAAACACATTGGTCATTTCAATTTTCTACATGATTGCACAGCTTGTTGGTGCAGGAGGATTAATTAAACTATTACTCGGCATCGATTACTGGCTATCCGTCCTTCTAGTTGGTGTATTGATGACGATTTATGTAATTTTCGGTGGAATGAGAGCGACAAGCTGGGTGCAGATCACCAAAGCTGTTCTTTTACTATGCGGTTCCGCTGTTTTGACGTTCATTGTATTTTCCCGTTTTAATTTTAACATTTCAGAAATGTTCCATCATGTTCAAACCGCAACACCTCTTGGTAATGATTTTTTGAATCCTGGCAATAAATACACCGATGGACTTGACATGATTTCATTTAATATGTCGCTTGTCCTTGGAGCAGCAGGCCTTCCACATTTGCTCGTTCGCTTCTTTACAGTGAAGGACGCAGCTACTGCCAGGAAATCCGTCGTATATTCCACTTGGTTTATTGGAATATTTTTCATCATGACGATTTTCCTAGGTTTCGGGGCTGCTGCTTTCGTTGGTTTTGATAGAATTGTTGAAGCAAACTCGGCCGGGAACATGGCCGCTCCACTTCTTGCATTAACAGTGGGCGGTGAGTTCTTATTCGCCTTCGTTTCTGCTGTGGCATTTGCGACGATTTTAGCGGTTGTATCCGGTCTTGTTTTAACGTCTGCATCCGCTTTTGCACATGACATATATGGCGAAATCATCAAAGACGGAAACATTACGGAAAAACAGCAAATTCTTGTTGCCCGTTTGGCCTCAATAAGCGTAGCGGTCATTTCGATTTTACTCGCTTTATTTGCACAATCGTTGAATGTCGCCTTCCTTTCTGTTCTTGCACTAGGAATAGCTGCCAGTGCCAATTTGCCGATCATCCTATGTACAATATATTGGAAAAGATTCAACTCAACCGGAGCGATCACCGGAATGCTATTCGGGGTAATCAGCTCCCTTATACTGGTCATGCTCAGTCCTATTGTATGGAATCCTGAGCCTGGAATGGGTATTTTCACAGGAGATCCCCTCTTCACGATGAGCAACCCGACTATTTTCACCGTGCCTCTTGGCTTTATCGGAGCCTATTTAGGCACAGTCTTGACAAAGCCAAAAGATGAGGAGAACAAGTTTTCGGAAGTACTCTTCAAATCTAACACAGGATATGGAATAAGTTCTGCAAAAGACCATTAAAGGAAGGAAGGTTTCAAATGACCACTCAATTAGATCAGGATATTCATGAATTGCATTACGATAAAATCAAGCAAGTGCTGGTGGACGAACCATATGCCTCATTTCTCGGAATGAAGTTGACGAAACTCGGTCCCGGCACCGCGGAAGCTGAATTGATTCCTAGTGACCGCATGCTCAATGCTCACGGAACGGTTCATGGTGCGATTATCTTCTCACTTGCTGATTATGTGTTTGCAGCTGCCAGCAATTCATATGGTAAAATAGCAGTCGGTGTTTCCAACAACATTAACTTCATATCAGCTGGCAAGCCTGGTGAGACTTTAACTGCAAGGGCAAATGAGATAAAGAAAAACCATAAACTTGCTTGGTATAAAATAGAAGTTGTAAATGATAGGGAACTGATTGCAACGATGGAAGCGATGGTTTTCAGGAAAAATCACTATTTTGTTGACCACGTCGAATAAGTAATCTTCGAACCGGACAAGGCCAATGACTTGTCCGGTTCTTTTTCACTTGATCGAAAAGGCCATAGTTAGGAACCGTCAAGCAGATAAAGGGGGGATTCCCGATTTGGAATCCCCCCTTTCCTGATACTTCATCACTACCGAATCCTAAAGTGAAAACGTTCTTCCTAGTTATTGACCGCTATACAGGAGTCAATCACTTTCAACCACTCCCCCTGCACCCCTTCACTTATTGCATCAGCCTGATACACCATTTTTCCTCTATTAAAAGTAGCGTTGATTTGACAAGGAAAGGTATGGCCCATATATATGCTTTGCTTATGTTTCGCGAAAAAATTCGAATCCAAAACTTCATGCACCCCATTCAGGGAAACAATCGCAAGGTCTGCATCCATTCCATTCTTAATTTGCCCTTTTCTAGAAGAGAGGCCAAATCGTTCAGCAGGGGCCGATGCAGTCCACTCTGCGACTTTGTGAAGCGGGATTCCGTGCAGTACTGCCAATTCTATCATCGACATCAACGAAAATTGCCCCCCGCTTATTCCGCCCCACGCTTCAAAAAGATTATTTGCAGCAGGGTCTTTAAGTTCATAAGGACATGGTGAGTGGTCGGAAGAAATCATATCGAATTTCCCTTCCATTAAACAGGCAATCAATCTCTCCTGTTCTTCACGTTCCCTTAGTGGGGGAGCACATTTTGCAACTGCGCCTTTATCGAATAGATCTCCATGATTGAATAATAAATAGTGTGGACACGTTTCAACGGTCACATCCAGACCCCGTCGTTTGGCTGATTCTATTTTTTCAATGGCCAAGCCACTGCTAATATGGACAAAGTGCAGTGGACAGCCTGTTAACTCTGCATATGTAATGGCACGTTCAACAGCCTCCGCTTCTGCTTGTACAGGTCTTGTAGCTGCATAATCATCTGCACTGAATAGACCATCCTTCTCTTTTTCCTGCTTCAACCATTGAGTGATCGGATCACTTTCCGCATGAAGGGCCAATACCTTGCCCAAATCTGCGATTCGCTTCATTCCATGTAAAAGGGTGAAGTCATCCGCCCGTTCAAACTCATCATTTCCCGTAGCTGAGAGAAAGGCTTTAAATCCGATGACTCCAGATTTGGCCAGCGCCTCTAAATCATCGATATTTCCCGGGACCAACCCTCCCCATAATCCAAAATCTATTACTGATTTCCTTTCACCTATCTCACCTTTTTCAAGGAGTGCCTTTCGATCGATCGTTGAAGGGATGCCATTCAACGGCATATCGAAATATGTGGTGCAACCGCCCGCTGCCATCATTTGGGATCCCGTTTCAAAGCCTTCCCAATGAGCGCGGCCAGGTTCACTAAAATGTACATGGACATCAATCATACCCGGAAAGATATGCAGTCCACTCGCTTCATACTCCTCTTTCGCTTTACCATCCAGACGATCCCCGATCTTAACAATCACTCCATCTCGGATTGCCAGATCAGCATTCTTCACTTCATCTGGAAAAACTACATACCCGTCGCGGATAATCAGATCATATATCTCCATACAGACCACTCCTCCAAAATAGTTTTATAAAATCAAAGAGAACCCCTGGATGCAACCACGTTCCCCGTCTTACCCACATAAACATCAAGCGCAGCCTGCAAAGCTTCTCCCCGATTCACATTGAAGCCCTGCCGCAAAAGGACGGCTTCCAAGGAGCCCAACACAAAGAGGATGTTTTCTTTCCTACAACTGAAACCCATGGTTCCTATTCTCCATATTTTCCCATGAAGCGGACCGAACGAGGATGCGATCTCGATACTGAATTCATTCAACAGCATCGCTCTTACAGCTTCCCCATCGATTCCTTCTGGAATTTCGATGCAAGTTACACATGGTAGTTTATTTTGCACATCCCCGAATAACGTCAGTCCCATCGCCTTGACCCCTTCCACGAGTGCTGCTTCGTGGAGTTCGTGACGGACAAAGCGCGTTTCCAGACCTTCTTCAAGCACAAGGCGCAATCCTTCACGCAACGCATATATCATTGAAGTCGCTTCGGTATGGTGATTCAAACGGCGCGGTCCCCAATAATCCTGCAACATCCCTAAATCGAAATAATTGCTTGTGATGGGAAGGCGGCCTGAAAATTTTTGGTTGTCCTCATCGGTAGCAATACCACGCTCTACCTTTTTGCGGGACTGGATGATTTCCTCTATCCGATCATTATATGTGATCGGTGCCATGCCCGAAGGAATGGACAAGCATTTTTGCGTCCCGCCTATCAATCCATCAATACACCATTCGTCCACCTTTACATCCGTTCCCCCGATTGACGCTACCGCATCCACCACAAGCAGGACACCCAATTCACGGCAAGCCAACCCGATTTCCTTCAATGGCTGCATACAACCAGTGGAAGTTTCCCCATGTACGATTGCTGTTATTTTAGGTGAGACTTTCTTTATTTCCGCAATGACAGCTTGCGGATCGAACACTTCTCCCCAAGGACATTCGATCGTATGGACTTCCGCTCCGTATCGCTCACAAATCTCCACCAATAAATGACCGAATCTTCCAAAGATAGGGACCAGGACTTTATCTCCAGGTTCAATGATGCTGCAAAGAATCGCCTCATTCCCGGACCTTGATGTGCCATCTATCGGGAATGCCCACTTATTTTTCGTTTGAAAAACCAAACGCAACATTTCCATCACTTCATTCATGATGGTCGTGAATGCAGGATCGAATTGTCCTAATATCGGTGTGCTCATGGCCCTTAAAACACGCGGGTCCACTTCGACTGGACCTGGCGTCATAATCGTTCTCACTGGTGTATTCAATTCTGAATATGCCATTTTACCCAACTCCTTTTAATAGGCTAATTTATATAGTACTTCGCTTAAAACATCGATTCCCCTTTCCAAATCCGGAACACTCGTAAACTCCTTGGGCGAGTGGCTTATTCCGCCCTGACTTGGAACGAACAGCAGACACGTCGGGCAAAACGCCCCAAACACCTGTGCATCATGCCCCGCTCCGCTGACCATGTCCTGATATGGTGTATTTTTATCTTCCGCAATCTTTTGGACCAGGCGATTCATTTCCATATCCAGTGCAACAGGTTTGACATCCATCCATTGTAAAATCTCCATCTGCATTTCCGCTTCTTTCGCCAAGGAATCAAAAGTCGAAAAGATTTCCTGACAAAACTTATCAAGAATCACTTCTTCGTGATGCCTGATATCCAGACTGAACTCCACTTCACCAGCAATGACATTCGGAACATTAGGTTTAACATCCATCCTGCCTACCGTCGCAACTAAATCCGGATTCATCCTCTTCGCTTTTTTCGTTAAGAAGGAGATGAATTCCGAAGCTGCACTCACTGCATCCTTCCGGTATGACATGGGAGTGGTGCCCGCATGATCGCTTTCACCAACGATTTTTACCGTAAAACGTCGCTGCCCGACAATATGGCTGACGACACCAATTGTATTCTGGTTCTTTTCAAGAACTGCCCCCTGTTCTATATGAATTTCGACGAACCGGTCGATATCATCACGGACAGGCCTTATATATGCTTCAGGTTCAAATCCCGATTTTTTCATGGCTTCCAAAAAAGAAATTCCCTCTGTATCTTTTAGATCCCTTACATGATCAAGATCATAGATACCTTGGATATTCCTCGACCCCCAGAACGTTAATGGAAATCTACTCCCTTCTTCTTCACAAAAGGAAACGACTTCAATTGTCTTCCTTGGCGGGCCATAGGCTTTATACAACCTCTTGACCGCAAGGAAACTAGCAATGACCCCATATGCTCCATCATATTTCCCCCCATTCCTGACCGTATCGATATGAGAGCCGGTCAGGATGGTTCCGCCGGAGGAGCCCGTTCCCTCGAGCCTGCCAAACAAGTTACCTACACTATCAAAATATGTATCCAGATTTTCCTTTTCCATCTCGGCTTTCATTGCCTGTTGAGCCCTCAACCATTCCTTGGAATATAATAAACGGGTTACCCCATTGCTCTCCGTAGCCCCGAAAGATGCTAACCATTCGATCATCAAAGCTACATCATCTTTTTCATTGAATTTTTCGATTTGAATGCCCATCACATCGCTTCCCTTCTCACTATCCATTCATGTTATGAATATTCACAAATATATGTTATCTATTATTTTACTTGCTTTCGCATTTAACTTCATTGACATTTTCGTTAGTATTTCGGTATTTTTTTGTGCAAAATAACCAATGGAAATACGCTTGTAAGAAGAGGGTGTCCATGTTAAATGGGCACCCTCTTCTTTTCAACTTGTATAATTCGAACCTAAGCCCAATTCCCTTAAAAGCTGACGATAAGCGATCGATGTTTTATCTGCCGCGATATGCGCTTCCGCTTGTAGATCGAGAGGCAGCTCCTCCGGCTTTTGGTTTTCCACCATCTCCTTATCTTCATTGAAAATCTGTAAATTGAATTCGTACGTATCTTCAATCGGGGCATCTAAATCAAAGTTACGGGCCATCGGCGAAAACATTCTTGTCTTACGTGCCGAAACCGGGCTTGCACAATTCAGTATATGAAGTTTACCGTCCTCAGGGAAATGTACAGTCAGCCTGGCAGCCAGCGGTGGATAGATATCAAACACACGCAGCCATTCAAAGTTAGCAGGCTCTAAATGCTGCATGCTTTTCCCGTAATTACTGACAGAACTTAAGTATTCCACATGTAGGCCATACTCCGTTTTTTCCACCTTATAACTCGGAACGATAGGATTGTTACGATCGGCAAAGCTTTCCGAATGCACCCAAGCAAAGTGGGACACATCCAAAAAACCTTCCATTTGCCGACCGGCTGAACCAGCAATGTCAATGGAAGGCGGCAGGATGTTCAAATATTCATCATCCTCCCAGGCCGGTAACCTCGGAATATTCTCTTTATCACTCGCAATCGATGTCCAAACCAAACCGTAGCGCTCTACCGCAGGATAAATATTAATACAAAGACGCGGGGATATTTTAGCATTGGGGCGCGCAGGTATCCCGGTGCAGTTGCCTTCCGGGCCATACCTAAAACCGTGGTAAGGACAGACGATATTATCCCCTTCCACCCACCCCATACTTAATGGAACACCACGATGCAGACAAAGGTCCCTTGCAACGATAATCTTTCCATTGGCTCGATAAAGGACTAGATGCACATCGAGAAGTTTAATGCCCATCGGCTTTTCCGATACTTCCTCGGTTGCTGCCACCGGAAACCAATATTGTGTTAATACGTCCCAGTCCCCTTTGCTGAATGTGCATTCTTTCGGAAACGGCGTTACTCTTTTTTTCTTATTTGAAGCAACTGTGCTTTCACTCATATTAGCGGCCTCCCCTTATTCTCACATTAATTTTTATAAATATTAACAAAGTTAGGATAATATGTCACTTTAAATGTTATAAAATCTTACATCAAAATTCATCTTTGTATATCTTAACAATCCAAACAACGAAATTCGTAAGATATACCAAAGGATTAGTATGATATGATAGTAAAAATCCGCAATACTATGTGAGCAAACGCAAGGATTCAGATATATAGTTACAAGCACTTATTTAAACCCGATTCAATTTCCTGGATTCCTATAAAGCTTTACTTAAATCACAATCAATAATCCAATTTTTCCAGAACGAGGTGTTTCAGATGAAGGTAACAGAACTTTTAACATTACCCACATTAACCGGCATGAAATTGATTGCCGGAGAAACAGGGATCGACCGCGAAGTCCTCACTGTTAACATGATGGATGCTCCAGATATCATTCACTT
This sequence comes from Peribacillus sp. NPDC060253, assembly GCF_042727425.1. Lineage (NCBI taxonomy): Bacteria > Bacillati > Bacillota > Bacilli > Caryophanales > Bacillaceae > Peribacillus > Peribacillus sp. NPDC060253. The sequence goes on along the minus strand of NZ_JBHXAS010000105.1, from coordinate 6,632 downwards.
TTTAAAAGCAGATGAATTCCTTGTAACCACAGCTTATCACCTAAAGGACAATCCACACCTCTTATCATCACTTGTAGAAGCGATGGCAACCCATGGCTGTGCAGCACTCGGGATAAAGACAAGCAGATTCTTAAAAGAAATACCAGAAGATGTACTGGCACTTGCCGATGAACTATCCTTTCCGATCATCGACCTCCCGTCAGAATTATCACTCGGGGAAATCATCAACCATACATTACGGGGGATTTTGGATCAGCGGGCAGCAGAATTGACTTTTGCCATGGAAACCCATAAACAATTCACGAACTTAATCATGCGGGGGAAAGGGATTCAAAAACTTCTTGATCATTTATCAGAAATGATTGGATACCCCATCCTATTAGTTGACCAGTACCTTAAACCGATATTCCATCCGTTCTCAACACCTGAAGTTATTGCAATAATCAAAAAAATGAACGATGAAGGATTCCGATTTCATAAAACCAAGGCCTCATTCTTTTCCTTTTCATCTCTTTCCAATCAACAAACCTATACCGTTTTCCCCATCTATATGAATGAAGAAAAGTTTGGCTATTTGACGATCTCAGGAGAAATCAAGACTAACGATAACCTCATTACACTAACGATTGAGCAAGCCACAAATGTCATCTCTTTTGCCTCGATGAAGGAACATGCCCTTAAACAGCATGATCGAAATATCCGAAATGATTTCTTCCTTCATTTTCTGGATGGCAGTTTCTCCTCACAAGAGGAAATCATAAACCGCGCAAAAGAGTTTTCCTTACATAATGACCAAGCGTATATTTGCGCAGTCGGAAAGATCGATGAATCCGAATCGACCAAAAGTTATACACAGCTGCACCGAAGGGCAGATTCCATTTGCGAATTTTTGGAAGATAAACTTTGTACATCGCCCAATCCCATTCATCTCTTTACAAAAGGAAAGAAATGCATCCTTTTATACGAAGTGAACGAAGTCGAAACCCATGTTCTCCAATATGTCGAAACCTCACTAAAATCATTGCAAAAGATAACATCCAACCAGTTCGACTGCACGATTTCTTTCGGAGTAAGCCATATGTGCCAGAGTTTTTTACAAACCAAGAACTCCTACAAAGAAGCGAACGACTCCCTTCTCGAAGGAGGTCTTTCGAAAAGGACAGGATACATCCAAACATTCCGAACAAAGGATATTATGGAATTGTTGAGAGTCATCCCAGAAGAAGACTTAAAGAATTTTTACCTTTTCGCCCTACAAGGCTTTACAAAGATTTTCACAGAGGAGGAACAATCCTTATTACAAACATTATCCGTCTATCTCGAAACACATTGCCAAATATCCGAAACAGCCAAAAGATTATTCGTTCACCGGAACACCGTTGTGTACAGACTCGAGAAATGTGAAGAGCTACTCGGCAAGAGCTTAAAAGATTCAGAGACCACACTCCAGATACGAATTGCCCTTCGCATTAAATCTTTGCTCAAAATATAAAACACCATCCTTACCTCCCTCACTTTATGCAAGTTGTCTATATCACCATCCAAAAATTGTCTAATTTAACTAATGACAATTTTCAGTTTTTTTATTATGATGATAACTATCATAACAAAATGACGTAACATAACATGACAACCAATTAGAGAAGGGAGTTTTTTTTATGAACGAAAGAATTAACACGTCCAAGGCCTTCTCATTAGGTCTTCAACATGTCCTTGCCATGTATGCTGGTGCCATCTTGGTACCAATCATCGTCGGTGGAGCATTGGGGTTTACTTCGCAACAGCTCGCTTACCTTATTGCCATTGACCTTTTAACCTGCGGAATCGCTACATTATTGCAAGCTTGGAAAAACAAATACTTCGGAATAGGACTCCCAATCGTTTTAGGAACTTCTTTCGTCGCAGTCACCCCAATGATATCCATCGGCAGCAATTATGGTATTTCCGCTATATATGGGGCAATCATCGCAGCCGGGTTCTTCATCATTTTTTTCTCCAACATATTTGGTAAACTGCTTAAATTATTCCCACCAGTCGTGACCGGTACCGTCGTCATCATTATTGGATTATCCTTAGTACCCACAGGCATAAAGAACATGGCTGGAGGTTCTGGCAGCAAAGACTTTGGTTCAGCTGAAAACTTAATGCTATCCTTCGGTGTCCTCGCTGTCATCCTGTTACTCAATCGCTTCTTCACTGGATTCATACGCGCCATTTCCGTTCTGATCGGCATCATCTTAGGGACGATCGCTTCAACGTTTTTTGGGAGAATGGACTTTTCCACCGTTGCCGATGCGTCTTGGTTCCATATCCCTGCTCCTTTCTACTTTGGTACACCTACCTTTGAAATTGCCCCCATTCTTACGATGATGTTGGTTGGCACAGTCATTCTAATCGAATCCACGGGCGCATTTCTTGCTCTTGGAAAAATAACCGGTCGGGAATTGAGTGAAAAAGATATTATCAAAGGCTACCGGGCAGAGGGCCTGGCCTTCACTTTAGGAGGAATTTTCAATGCTTTTCCTTATAGTACATTCGCTCAGAATGTAGGTCTCGTTCAATTATCCGGTGTAAAAAAAAGAACGATCACCATTGTAGCCGGCTTCATACTAATCGGGCTCGGACTGGTACCGAAAATCGCTGCACTCGCTACACTTATTCCTACGGCGGTCCTCGGGGGCGCAACCGTAGTCATGTTCGGAATGGTCGTTTCATCTGGAATTAAAATGTTGAACGACGTCGATTTCTCGGATAACGCTAATTTATTGGTCATCGCTTGTTCAATCTCACTTGGCCTGGGTGCCACAGTCGTCCCCGAGTTATTCTCAAGCCTGCCGGAAGCAATCCGTATCGTCGTCGGTGATGGGATCATAACAGGTAGTCTGACAGCCATCATCCTGAATTTGATCTTGACTCCACGCAGGAAAAAGGATGTCGATAGTACCATACCTGATGCAGATCAGATTATGGCAAAAAGTATATAGAAAGGAGCCTGGAAGATGATTACTCTTACATCACTAAATGCACAAAGCGAAAAAAAATTCACGAAGTTCCTTGGGGATATTTTTGAACATTCACCTTGGATTGCAGAAAAAGCTGCAGCCTACAGGCCCTTTTCTTCAATTATTATCCTGCATAAATGCATGGTGGACATTGTAAGCCATTCGTCAATGGAAGAAAAGTTAACGTTAATCAGAATGCATCCGAGCCTTGGTGACAAAGTTGAAATGAGTGAAGATTCGATTAAGGAACAGCAAGGTGCCGGTTTAAAGGGCCTAACTGCTGATGAATATGAAAATTTCGTCTCTTTGAATAGGCAATATATGAATAAGTTCGGCTTTCCATTTATCTTGGCTGTGCGCAAAAAGGATAAAAATGACATTTATCAATCAATGAAAACAAGGATTCACCACACTGAAACCGCCGAGTTCGAAAATGCCTTGTCTGAAATTTATCAAATAGCCTTATTTCGTTTAAAGGATAAAATCAAAACTGAAGGAGAGAATTTCATGAAAAATAAATCTGCCGCCCAAACACTTAGTTACGGGAAAGGAAATGTTTTCGCCTATAGGACCTATTCAAATCCCTTAACCGGAATCAAACAAATACCAGAATCTACTTTTTCAGGTAGAGATCATATCATTTTTGGCACTAACGTAAAAGTTTCCGTTGGCGGCTCTTCTTTTCTTCCCTCCTTCACTGACGGGGACAATTCCATGGTCGTCGCAACTGATTCGATGAAAAACTTTATCCAAAGGCATCTCGCAACATTCAAGGGGGCAACATTAGAAGGATTTGCTTCATATGTTTCAGAAGCCTTCCTTAACAAATATCCCCAAATCGATACGGTTAAATTGATTGCCGAAGATATCCCTTTTGAAGCGGTGACGGAAGCAACGGACCCTCAATTGAAACCGAGTGACCTTGTATTCAAAAAGTCACGCAACGAACGGGCAAGGGCTTCAGTCGAAATCATCCGCGCGGAAAATGGCAATGAAATCGTTCACCAATGCAGCTCCATCCTTGACCTCCAATTAATCAAAGTAAGTGGAAACTCATTTATAGGTTTTGTCCGCGATGAGTATACGACACTTCCCGACGACGGAAACCGGCCGCTTTTCATCTATTTGAATCTTCATTGGGTCTATGAGGATCAAAAGGATGCACTCGGCATGGATCCCTCTAAATACGTAGCTGCTGAACAGGTTATCGATATTTCCACATCCGTTTTTCATGAGATGGAGACTCCTTCCATCCAAAATTTGATTTATGAAATCGGCTGCCGTATTTTAACCAGATTTCCCCAGCTTATTGAAGTGACATTCGAATCCCAAAACCACACATGGGATACAGTCGTTTCCGAAATCTCGGATTCAAAAGGCAAAGTATATACTGAGCCACGCCCGCCATATGGCTTTCAGGTCTTCACCGTTAAAAAAGAACATCTCGAAAACAACAAAATCCTGGCTGCGGCAAAAGAAAGCATCGGGTAAGGAGTGATTATGCCTGGTATAACGACACATATATTGGATTTAATGCATGGTCAGCCTGCTGAAAACGTGAAGATAGAATTATACTTTTCCGAATCGTACGCCGCTAGCTGGCAACTGCTCCAGTCAGCGGTAACAAATGCAGACGGGAGGCTCGATTCCCCGCTGCTGAACGCCGAAAGCACTAAAATGGGAAACTACGAAATCGTATTTCATATCGGGGATTACTTCCGGAATAAATCCGTAGAGCTTCCTGATCCACCCTTTTTGGACCAGGTTCCCGTTCGTTTTGGACTATCTTCCCCATCCTCTAACTATCATGTACCACTGCTCGTTTCTCCATGGGGCTATCAAGTGTACCGGGGAAGTTAAAGAAAAAAGCCGGAAAAGATACATCCTTCTCCTGCTTTTGCTCATTGAACACATTCTGGAGAGATGAAGTCAAACCTAAAAAAGCCAGCTTCCAGGATTAACGGAAATTGGCTTTCTATGGTTACTTAGTTATCTATTTGTTTTATCTTTAGCTTAACGATTTCGTTGATTTTTTAAAGACATAGAAACATATATCAGAATCAGACTGTCTTCTAATAAGATCAATGACTATCCAACCTTTCTTAAAGTAGTGCGTAAATACATGTCGGGTATTCATTCTCCATGACAAAGCTAGATCTGAACTATATTGCTTAAGTTTTTGAAAATCACTTGGCATGGGTACAAAAAGCAAACCCGTTTCCAAATGTCTTGTCAAGTCGATCTCCATAGGGGCAAGATAGCCGTCTGGATTAACCAAAGCTTTAATTAACAAAGAGTCTTCTCTTAACCTATCCTCTATTTCAAGGTTTTCACTTTCAATCTTCTTATCCTTTATCCACCACTGCACTATAAATCTATCCGATGGCATTCCGTGATTTAAAACGTCAAGCATTTCACCATAGCAGTTCTCAACATAGGTTGAGGACCTTGCACCAAGTTTGTGAAAATTTAAATATCCATTAACCGTTTCCAGCGGATCAAACGTCCACGTGATTAGATCGTATCCCTTTTTAATCGATTCTTCTCTTTGTTGGAGTTTGAGCTTCTCCCCGATACCTAATTTTCTAAAATTTGGGTGGATGCCTAAAATATGCGAACATAAGTAGCTCTTATTCCCATCAAATCCTGGGAAGCTATATTGAAAGCCAATTAGTTCACCGTCTAAAAAAGCGCCAAGCACTATGCCACCATTCTTAATCGCTGTAAGCGTTTGATGAGTAGGAGTTGATTCATATTCGCTCCATATGATGGACTCTAGCCGCCTTACATTTTCAAGCTCTTCGTTTGATTCAAGGGCGCGAATGGCTATGCTTTTCATTTGATGCATTTTGCTCATTAAACATACCTCTCCTTAAAACTTTTTTCTTTTTGGATAAAGACATCCATCTCTAACCGTTAGCGTATGTGGAATGTAACAATCAGGTGGAGTAGGCTCTCCATAATAGTCCCTGATGTTCCATCAATGCAAAAAACAAGATTACTTATCCTCTTGATAAAACGAACAATCCCGCAATGGAACTACTTTTGTTTTCTTGATAATTTTGTAACCAAACCATAAAAGCAAAAATATAGGAATCCCAATATAGGAAACAAGCAAACTATTCCAATCAATCTTATCCCCAATGAACGCTTTATAGTCTTGTCCTACAATTGCAACCATACATAATGAGAAGGCAAGAATAGGCCCAAAAGGAAACCACTTTGCTTTATAAGGCAACGCGCTTAGTTCCCTTCCCTGAGCTATATAAGCTTTTCGGAAGCGGTAATGGCTGATGGCAATACCCAACCAAGCTAGAAACCCGGATAAACTGCAGATGTTCAATAACCAGAAATAAACGGTTCCGTCCCCAAAAACTGAAGTAAGAAAGGCAAGCATTCCTATAACTGTCGTAGCGTAAAGAGCATTGATCGGTATTCCCCGTGAATTAACTTTCCTTAGAAACTTAGGTGCATTCCCTTCTTTTTCGAGAATTTTATTTCCTGCCATCGATGCTAGATAATGAGGGCTCACAACCATGCTTTTCGTTCCAATTATCGATTGGGTCATAAATTCGCTCCCTTTTAAATTATTAGATTTTTCAGATTATTAATGATAATTGTAATTATACC